>DATAIE010000578.1:0-1593 GCA_036262875.1 Verrucomicrobiales bacterium | reverse complement strand
GAGCCTTGGCTCCGCTGCCTTCCGCGGGAAGAGTGATGCGCGCCGTTTCCTTCTTGGGCGCGGCGGGCTTGACCGTGACCGGCGCGGCAGCGCCTTCAGCGGGAGCAGCGGCGGCGCCCGGAGGACGCGGCGGAGCCCCGGCCGGAGGCGCGGGTTTGAGCGGCACGGTGGGGCGAGCGGTAAAGGCCGGAGGCTTTGGCGGCGGGTTGGTGCCGCTCACCGGCTTCGGAGGAGGATTGGTGCCGCTCATCGGACGGGCGGGAGGCACCGGCATGCCAGGCTGCGAAGGCGGCTTGGGCGGAGGTGGGACGAAAGGCCGGGCGGCAGAAGGAGGAGGTGGCGGAGCGGAGGGAGCGGCCGCAGGCTCGGCGCCAGCAGCGACGATCTTCGTGGTCTCCTTTTTCGGGGAAACCGGAGCCGCCGGAGCGGGAGGAGCGGTAAAAGCAGGCTTGCCGGGAAGATTGATCCGCACCGTCTCGCGCTTCACCGTGGACGTCTGCTCAGGCTTCGGCGGAAGCGTAATGCGAATCGTTTCGGCCTTGGCTGCGTCGTCGGCGTCTGCGGGGGTGGGAGGAAGTTCGTCGGACATAATTTGAGAGTGAAAAAGTTCATCTCACTCACCTTTTCCTCTGTCAACCATTTTGCCCATAACCGGGCACAAAATCTGTCATCGCGGGCCAAAGCGCCACATTCCTGCCTTCGTCTCTAATGGGAGTGCAGGTTTGCCTTGCTGCTTTTTTCCCGGGTCGCATAGCGTGTCGGCCCATGAAAATTCTCGTCACCGGCGGCGCCGGCTTCATCGGTTCGCACTTTGTGGAAAAATGCCTCTCTTTGGGCCACTCGGTCGCCGTGCTCGATGAGTTCAACGATTTCTACGCTCCCGCAATTAAGCGCGCTAATGTTGCTGGCTTTGCCAAGGATGTGCCCATCCACGAAACGGACCTGCGCGACCGGGACGGGGTGAACAAAGTGATCCTCGGTGGCGGCTTCGATACTATCGTCCACCTCGCCGCCCGCGCCGGGGTGCGTCCCTCGATCCAAGACCCCAAGCTTTACATCGATACGAACATCACCGGCTCCTGGCACCTGCTGGAGGCCGCCAAGCAGGCCGGCATCTCCCGCTTCATCTGCGCCAGCAGTAGTAGTGTGTATGGCGTGCTCAAGACGGCCCCTTTCCGCGAGGACATGGCCCTGACCGCCACCATCTCCCCCTATGCGGCCACCAAGCTCGCCGTGGAACAGCTCTGCTCGAACTACGCCCATCTCTACGGCATGCGCACGATCAACCTGCGCTTCTTCACCGTTTACGGTCCGCGCCAGCGCCCCGATCTCGCCATTCACTCCTTCACCAAAGCGATCGATGAAGGCCGCTCGATCAACCAGTTCGGCGACGGCACGACCCGCCGCGATTACACCTACATCGACGACATCCACCAGGGCATGCTCGCCTGCCTGAATTACGAAGGGCAGCTCTGCGACGTCTTCAATCTCGGCGAAAGCCAGACGACCACGCTGAACGAGCTGATCGAGCGCATCGAGCTGGCGCTCGGCAAAATGGCGGTCATCAACCCGCTGCCCGAACAGCCCGGCGAC
>DATAIE010000577.1:0-4232 GCA_036262875.1 Verrucomicrobiales bacterium | reverse complement strand
ACCTCCGGCAGCAGAGGCAGGCAACGGGATGCCGCGACCACAAAGCCGCCGCTGCGCCCGGCAAACATCCGTTTCCCCTGCTCATAGCCGTCTGCACCCATGAGGCGAACGGCGATCCGGTCACCGAATTTGACGCACAGGAGGTAGGCGAGGGCTCCGGACAAAAACGATCCCGCCGCTGCCACCAGTCCGCCGAGCCAGGTGCCGTAGATGTATCCGAGCCCGCTCATGACGGGGGTGCCCGGCACCGGCAGAAACAGGTCCGCCACCAGCAGCAGTATGGCCGCCAGCCAGCCCCACGCGCGTCCCCATGACGCCAGCCACTGTTGCAGGGCATCCCCTGTAAAGGCCCGCTCGAACCACTCTCCCCAAATGAGGAACGGGACGAGCACGATGACAGCGAGGGCGAGGAAGACGAGGGCGAGACGCATGGGCAGGCAGGCCGCTACTTCAAGGACTGCAAAAATGCCAGCAGGTCTGCCAGTTCCTGAGCCGTCAGGATTTGATCAATCCCCTGCGGCATGATCGAGATCGTTCCCGGATTAATCGCTGCGACGTCCGTCATCGCGACGGTTACATCCGGAGTAACGGCTCCCGTGATCAGGGTGATCTGTTGGGAACTCTGGCTCCGCGGAACACCATAGGCCAGTGAACCGTCTTTCCGCTTCACCTCCACCGGTTCGTAGCTGCGGACGAAGCTGGCGGAGGGAAAGGCGATGGCTTCCAGCAGATCGCGCCGCGTGCGAATGCCGCCGATCTTGCTCAGGTCCGGCCCGATATGACGTCCGAAATAGCCGGCCTGGTGACACAGCACGCAGGAGGCTTTCGCGCTCTGGAAAACCACGGCTCCGCGCCGGGTTTCGCCGGGAGGGAGAGATTTTTCCAGCTCGTCGATTCGCGCCCGCTGCTGCTCCGCTCCGGGATTCAATTTGCTGCACGCTGTACTGAGCCGCTGCTGGACCTTGTCAGGGAACTTTCCAAGGCACTCCTGCAAATCCTGCGGGGAAACTCCGCTCAATCCGCCGGACTTTTCCAACTGTTCCATCACCGCCATGCCGAGCGTTTCGTCGGTGGCGTTGCGAAACGCGTGCAGGATCAAAGGACGCCGCAGGGCTCCACAGTTTGCAAGCTTGCCGGTGAGCGCCGTCAGTTGAGCCGTGTCCAGGGTGCTCGAATGGATAACCCTTGCCGCGGTATCTGCGAGGGGACCCGCGGATTCCAAACTCTGCGCCAGCACGGTGAACTCCTGCTCCTCCGGAGTGAAGGGACTGAGCGCGGACATGAGCGTCATCCGCACGGACGGAGAACGGTTTCCGTCGTGCACCCGTTCCAGAAGTTTCCCGCGCAGAGCCTCCATCTTTTTGGGAGGCTTCGTTGCAAAGACCTGCGCTGCCGTTTCCGCGGCCGCGGCATCTCCGCCGTCCAGAACGGTCAGCAGGGAATCCGTCCACTCCCGTTGGAAACCATATCTGGAGGCCGCATTGACCATCACGCCAAGCAGCATGGTCTGCGAAGGGCCTGGCCTGGCAGCCGCGAGCAGGGAGCCGGTGTCTTTCCGGAAGCCGGGGGACTCCATGAGGGCTTCCACTGCGGGTTTCAGGTTAGGGTTTTCGCCGGCGGCCAGCTCCTTCCGGATCTGCGCGGCGGCGGGTTCTCTCCAGTCCGGCACCTTCTGAAGGCAAAAAACAGCGGCCTCGCGAACACCCGCGTCCGCCGAGAGCAGGAACTTCCCGATGTTCGCTGGATCATCAAACATCACGGGATCCGTTTGGCTGACCCAGTAGAGCCCAATCCGCTGCAGAGCGGCTTTATCACTGCGAAAGGCCTCCCGCGGTTCGCGCGCATCCGCTCCCTCTATGAGAGCGAAGGTTACGGCGTGTTCGAGAAAGCGATCCGTCCCCGGTAGTGCTGCGGCCTCCAGCAACGGGGCCACGATGGCCCGCGACTCGAGAGTGAGTTCGTGCATGCCTCCCCTTCCGTCGGAAAAATGATGCCGGGCGGGCCACTGTCCGAGAGCCTCGATGGCCATCCGCCGTACATGGAGGTTCTCTGACTTGGCCTGTGCCGCGAGCGGAGGAATGAGAGTCGCGACCACCTTCTCTCTCGCCGTGATATTCCCGGTCTTTGCCTTCTCCAGAAGGGCCGCGGGTTCCGGAGGCAGTTCCAGCTTCCACCGCGGCTTAGGACAGGCGGTTGAGACTTCGCCCCCTGTCTTTCTTAGCCGGTAGATTGCACCCGGCACTTCGGGCCGGGCGATCTGACTGGTAGGACAACACAGCTTATACCAGCCGCCGGTATCGATCACCAGCACGCTGCCGTCCGGTGCCTGGAGGACATCGGTGGGGTGAAAATCAGGATGATCGCTAACAAGAAAATCGGAATCGATGGTTTTCCATGTGGAACCCAGCGGCTCCAACACGTGCCGGCTGACCTTTCGCAGGTTGAATTGGCACAGCAGCAGATCGCGTCCGTAGCGGCACAGGCCGCAGGGAGCGGCGGGACCGAGGTGAGTCATGGGAGGCATCAGCGGGCCGGTGCGGAGGTGGCCTTCGAGGACATCATGATCCTTGCCCCAGACACCGCCGCGCACTGCGTGGATGAGCCCGTCCCGTTTTCCATCGCCAGGATGCTGGAAGAAGGTGCCGCTCACGATGAGATCGCCCTCCGGCGTCCACGCAAGCCCCACGGGATTGTCCATGCCGGCGGTAAAGACGCAGTCGAACTCCGTGCCGTCCGGCTTCATGCGGAAGACATGGCTGGCCCGGGATTTCCAGGCTGGCTTGTCCGGGAGATCATGCGTCTGCTCAGCGAAGGCGCCCTTGCACCAGTAAATGAAGCCGTCCGGTCCGGCATACGGTCCGTGGAGATCGTTAGCACAGCCGGTCAGGGTTTTGCCGTCATACCATACCTCGCGCTTTTCGGCGACGCCGTCGTCGTCCGCATCGGTAAACTTCCAAATCTGCGGAGCGGCGGCCACATAGACGGCTCCCTGGTGCCAGAGCACGCCCTCGGGGAACATGAGGCTGTCCGCAAAGACGGTACTTTTATCAAATACACCGTCTCCATCTGTATCCACCAGTCGCAGCAGGCGGTGCGGCTTCTTCTTCAACTGCTCCTCCACCTTTTCATTCGAGCCGGAGGACTCCGTGACGTAGAGGCGGCCCTTATCATCAAAGCAGCCTTCGATGGGCCGCTCCACCAGCGTTGCAGGGGCGGCTACGCTGAGGGTATAACCGTCTGCCACGGTGAACCGGCGGCCATTGAACTCGGCAGCCGGCATTGTGCCGGCCAGGGTCAGAAGCAAAAGGACGGAGCGGAGGGCATGCATGAACCCACGCAACCCGTTCGCCGCGGGTGCGTCAACGCCGCAAGCCGGGAGGCGATTCCGTGAAATCCGGCTTTTTGGAAGGTTCCGTCGTCACCGGAGTGCCGGCGGTCTCCGCGGGGCGAATACGGTATCCATCAATAAAAAATGAAAATAATGCAAAATAGATTTGACGAATGCAAAACAAGTGGCATTATCATCCACAACTTCACCGCATACCATGACACTCTCAGCCACACTAACCACCGCCTCGACGGCCGCCCCTCAAGGGATGCGCCTGTGGGTGCCTGGTGCCTGTGACCGGCAAATTTTGAGTGCCTCCGAGTATGGTAAAAACCACGAAGAACTTGATCCCAGTCAACAGGTGAGCGGTCAGACAAACAGTGTCTGACAGACTTCCGAAGAAACTTTTCAGTGTTTCCCGAAGCCCCGCTCACCTCTCAGGAGAGCGGGGCTTCTTTTTGCTTAAATCCCTTAAAATCAACCCTTTCCGATCCACCGGGGCTGGATTTTTCCTCCGGCCTCAGTCCTGGGTCACCCTGATTACCCCATCCATTTCCATAACGGTCCGTCCACCTCGAAAACAAGGACCCCTCCGCCGGCTGCAACCAGCGGAGGGGCCGGTGGACGAACCGGAGACAGAGAGTGCTGCGACGCATTTATCCCCATCAAACGGCTGCCGCGAGAAGATCGCCGCCGCCGGGTCCAAAGTCAACCTGCCGAATGCAGGATGATCCGGGAATTATATGCTCATATCACTGCTGTCCTTATGTCGATTTTTCAACATATCCCTTAAGGCTTCCCGGGAGGTGTGCCTCTAAAACACCGAAACAACCGCCATGAAATCCAGCGGGTGCGGCGTCGGGAGACGCGGCAGAGGTGTTCGTTCTTTTGTAAACACACTGAG
>DATAIE010000576.1:0-3246 GCA_036262875.1 Verrucomicrobiales bacterium | reverse complement strand
TGAAGTGCCCTTACACGGGCAATTTCTTCCGGGTGCCGTAAGCGGCCTGCTCTGCCTTCGGCGTAAACTTTGCCGGTGACGCACCCCGTGACCGGCAAAGGCTTTCCTCCGGCGGACCGGAGACCGGACATACGCAATTCGACGCGGGAACCATTGGCCGTGCGTCCGGTTTTTCATTCCGTTGCCGCTGCTATGAATACTCCGTTTCGAATCCTGTTAGTGTTATCGTTTTGTGCAGGCAGCGGACAGGCTCAGGACTGGCCGCAGTGGCGCGGGCCGAACCGCGATGGAAAAGCCGCCTCCTTTACCGCGCCAAAGACATGGCCCAAAGAGCTGACGAAAAAGTGGAAAGTTTCCGTGGGGGACGGTGTCGCCACTCCCTCGCTCGTGGGGGACAAGCTCTACGTCTTCGCCCGCCAGGAGGGGGGCGAAATCATCCGCTGTCTGAATGCCGCCACCGGTGACGAAATCTGGAAGGAGAAATACGATGCCCAGGGGGCGGACGGTCCCGCCGGCGGCTTTGCCGGTCCCCGTTGTTCGCCGACGGTGGCGGAGGGGAAGGTCGTTATCTTCGGCGTGCGCGGCGCCCTCGTCTGCCTTGATGCCGCCAGCGGAAAGATCGCCTGGCGCAAAGATGATTTCCCCGGCGCGCTGCCGCGCTTTTACACCTCCGCATCTCCTGTGATAGTCGATGGCTTGTGCGTTGCTCAGGTGGGGGGGCGGGACAAGGGCGGGGTCGTGGCGTATGACCTCGCAAAGGGAGACGAAAAATGGAGATGGATGGGCGATATGCCCGCCTATGCGTCGCCCGTCTTGATGACCATCGACGGGAAAAAACTCGTCGTGGCCGAGACGGAATCAAAGTTGGTCGCGCTCTCCGCCACCGATGGAAAACTGGCGTGGGAGGCACCCTTCAAAGTCGAGGGGCGCGGCTACAACGCGGCCACGCCGGTCGTCAGCGGTCAGACGATCATCTATACCGGTTCCAATCGCGGTACGACGGCGGTCAAACTTGAAAAAGCCGGAGAGAGTTACACCGCCAAAGAACTCTGGAAGAACCCGGAGATTTCCGTGCAGTTCAACTCGCCGGTTCTAAAGGAGGGTTTCCTTTACGGTCTCACCGGTAAAAACGAACTGTTCTGCCTCAACGCCGCCGACGGTAAGACCGCATGGACGGCTCCTCTGAACGCTCCGGCTGCTGACGCCCTGCCTCCGCCGGCGGCTCCTCCCGGTGGTGACCGCCCCGGCGGGCCGGGGGGTGGTGGTCGCGGATTTGGTCCGGGCGGCGGCGGGCGGGGAATGCGCGGCGGTGGCGGGGGAGGGTATGGCTCCCTGGTCGACGCAGGCTCTGTTTTGCTGGCGCTCACGCCCTCCTCGCAGCTCATCGTCTTTCAGCCTGGTGAAAAAGCCTACACAGAGGTGGCCCGCATCAAGGTGGCGGACTCTCCCACACACGCTTATCCTGTCGTTTCCGGGAACCGCATCTTCACCAAGGATAAGGACTCGGTGACGCTGTGGACGGTGGATTGAGCTGCCTGCCCGGCGCCTCCCCCTCTGTCTGCCCGGCGGAGAGAGGAGGCATTGCGCCGGGGCCGGGAATGGTTATTTTGGCGGGATGAGAATTCCTGCCCACCGTTTATCCACCACGTCTTTTGCCGTGCCTGCGGGCATTGCTGCTTGCGGTGTGCCATTTTGAGCGCAGGGAACACCATGGCTCAACAGACGCAGGATGGATTCGATTCCGTGGAGGATGTCATCGCCGACATCCGGGATGGGAAACTGGTGATCGTCACCGACGACGAGGACCGGGAGAATGAGGGGGACCTGATTGGCGCGGCGGAAATGATCACGCCGGCCCTCGTGAATTTTATGATCACAGAGGGCCGCGGGATGCTCTGTGCACCGGTGTCGGTGGAGATCGCGGAACGGCTGAAGCTCGGCCCCATGGTGGCTCAAAACCGGGATGCCTTTCGCACGAACTACACCGTCACGGTGGACGCCGCCCGGGGCGTGACCACCGGGGTCAGCGCTCAGGACCGCGCGGCCACCATCCGCACTTTGGCGAATCCCGTCAGTGAAGCGACAGACCTCGTACAGCCAGGCCACGTAAATCCGCTGGTGGCGCGTCCGGGCGGCGTCCTGCGCCGCGCCGGCCACACGGAGGCTGCGGTGGACCTGGCGCGTCTGGCGGGTTTGCGCGAGGCGGGGGTGCTCATCGAGGTCCTCAGCCCGGACGGGAATCCCATGCGGCTTCCGGAGTTGCAGCCCTTTGCCAAAAAGCATGGCTTGAAACTCACCAGCATCGCCGCGCTCATCGAGTATCGCCGGCGCAGCGAGCGCCTCGTCACGCGCGAGCAGGTGGTGAAGCTGCCCACCAAGTGGGGCGATTTTGAATTGTATCTTTATAAGAGCACGCTCGACGGACAGGAGCATGTGGCCCTCGTGATGGGAGAGGTGGGAGACGGGCAGCCCGCACTGGTGCGTGTGCACAGCGAGTGTCTCACGGGCGATGTCTTCGGCTCGTGCCGTTGCGATTGCGGGTGGCAGTTGGATGCCGCGCTGCAGCGGATCGCGGCGGAGGGCCGCGGAGTTCTGCTCTACATGCGGCAGGAAGGCCGCGGCATCGGCCTCACGGCGAAGATTCACGCTTACAAACTTCAGGAGGAGGGACTCGATACCGTGGAGGCGAATCTCAAGCTCGGGTTCCCCATGGACCTGCGCGACTACGGCATCGGGGCGCAAATGCTCCATGACCTCGGCGTGCGGAAGCTGCGCCTGATGACGAACAACCCGCGCAAGATCGTAGGGCTCGAAGGGCACAGCCTGGAGATCGTGGAGCAGGTGCCCATCCAGCCGTCTCCGAACCCTCACAATACCCGGTACCTCGATACCAAACGTCTCAAGATGGGACATACGCTCTGACCGCCGCCTGCCCCGGCTCTCTCCTCCGACCAACTGATGAGTATTCCCGAATACCAACTGCCGCTCAAAACCCTCGGAATCCTGGCGGCCTTCGCATTTGCCTTCGGCTGCTGCGTGGGATCCTACCTGAATGTGGTGATCTACCGCCTGCCGATTCCCGGTCTCAGCACCAGCAAGCCCCGGCGCTCATTCTGCCCGTCGTGCAAGTATCAGATCCCCATGTGGCAGAACATCCCCATCGTCTCGTGGATTCTGCTGCGCGGAAAATGCGCCAACTGCAAAAATTCGATCTCTCCGCGCTATCTCTTCGTTGAGTTGCTTACG
>DATAIE010000575.1:0-6153 GCA_036262875.1 Verrucomicrobiales bacterium | reverse complement strand
AATAGTTTGTCTGGTTCCGGCCCGGAAGAGACGGTTTCGTGTGACCGATTTTCTCACCATGACCGATTCTGAACTTCTCTCCCGGTTTTCCGAAAAAGATGACGAGGCGGCTTTTCGTATCCTGGCGGAACGTTACGCAGGGCTGGTTTATCACACAGCTCTGAGGCGCGCGGGCGATCCGGAGCTGGCCCGCGAGATCAGCCAGGCCGTGTTTACGCTGCTGGCACAAAAAGCACCGCGTCTGCGCGGCGGGGACGGTCTGGCCGGCTGGCTTCACCGGGTCGCCACTCTCCAGGCCCGCAATGCGGCCCGAAAGGAATTTACCCGCTCCCGCGCCATGACTGCCCTGCAAAACGCCGCCCCTCACACCCCGGACAGTGTCCTCCACCCGGCGCTGCCGCATCTCGATGAAGCACTGGAGCGGCTGCCGGAAAGGGAGCGCGACGTGATCCTCGCCCATTACTATCAGGGAAGAACGTATCGCGAAATCGCCACACTGCGCGAGGAATCGGAAGCCGCCGTACAGCGCCGGGCTTCCCGCGCGCTTGAGAAACTCAGCGCCTTTCTGCGCCGCCGCGGAGTGGCCGTTTCCGCTGTGGCGGTGGGCGCGGGTTTGTCCGGCCTGCTCCGGCAAAGCGCACCTGCGGAACTGGCCCCCCTGCTGGCCTCATCCGCGTCCTCTGCCGCCCTTTCGTCGCCCGCCCCCTGGATGGGATCCACAGCCATCAAAGCAGCGCTCCTCGTACTGACAGCAGGTCTCCCGGCTTCCATCGCTTTTGGCGTCGCAAGGTATCAGCATGCCGGTAAAGAAATCACCGCTCCGCGCGGAGGTTCTTCCTCAGGAAAATTTTTGAACCTGGCTCCCGGGGAATTGAAACCGTTGAACATCGAACCCGGCGGCCCTCCTGGAGACTGGCGGGAGCTTATCGCCGGCGCGGCAGAGGTCCTTCGCCATGCGGATGATCCCGGGGCTGTGCCCCGTGCCGCCTGGATGCTCTCGCCGCTCAAGGCGGATGAATTTGCTCCCGCCCTTGCCTGGATTGAGGCGCTCCCGCAGGACGATCCGGCGCGGGAGCGGCTGGCCGGGATTACCCTGTGCCTGCGGGCAAACATCGACGCTCCGGCGGCATGGCGCGAGAGCCGGAATTTTATCCCTGAAAACGACGATAGTGTCAGTGAGGAGCGGGGGCAGTATTGCCTCGATATTGGCACCACCCTGTTTTTGAAGTTTTGGAACGCGGACCCCGCGGCCTGTATTGCCGCCCTCCCGCCGGACAATGATGTGCGCTCTATGCTCGCGCGGCAGGCCATGGAAAAAATCCTGGTATCCGAATCCGAACGAAACCGCTGGATGGAGGCCGTCGCCAAAACGTCTGGCGACGAGGCCCGCCTCCGCGGGGCGATCTTTGCTTTGGGAAGCGCCAGCGACGACGCGCGTCACGCGGCCGGCTGCCTTTCCTGGGCCATGGAGTTGCCTTTTACCGGAGAAGGCCACAGGGACAACCTGTTGAAATTTGTGTTCAGCATGGCCGCGAACGAAGAACAATTTGGCCGAAATCTGAACGGATGGCTGGATCGCCTGCCGGCGGACAGCGCCGGTCTTCCGGATCTGCAACGCGCCGTGCTGGGGATGGAAGAGGAGATCCGGATGAAGTTATCCGGCATCATCCGGCGGCCGGACTTGCTCAAATCAATACAGGACTCCCTATGAACAGTGCGCGACGATTCAAAGTAATGCTGGCCGTGGCGCTCGTGACGGGAGCCGTAACGGGATATCTCGCAGGTCTGCCTGCACCGGAGGCAGGCGGGACGGGGCGTTCAATCCCGGATTCGAAAGATATCCCATACCGACCGCTGTCACCGCCGGCGGGGATGGCGGAAGACTCTGCTCTGCGACATTCGCAGGAATCCCTTGTCACCTGGTTGGAGTCCGCCCGGGACACCCTGGCAAAACACGGACACCCGGGCTTCAATCTTCAAACGGATGCTCCGCATCTGCTGCTCGCCATCGAAAGGATGACTCCAGCCGACTTCGCGATACTGATGCAGTTGACCGGTGAGTGCGCCGATGGACCGGACAAACGGGTTCTGCAGGATTGTCTTTTTGCCGGCTGGTCCCGGAAGGATCCCCGGAGTGCCCTCGCATGGACCCGGGAACGGCGTCCTGACAAATTCAACGATGCAGTGAAGGCTCTCTCGAAATCGAACGCTTCCGGCGCCTGGGAGGCCTGGACTTCGCTGCCGGGCCAAAAAGACCGGGATGGAGAGACTCTGAACACGCTGTTCGCCAACTGGGCTAAGCAGGACCGGACCGCCGCGCTCGAAGCACTCCTCACGATCAAACCGCAGGACCGCACCGCGGCTAATCTGGGATTTTTCAGCAGTTCCATTCCCGACCGCAAAAAGTCCCCTCAGGAATGGATGGATTTCCGGGAGGAAATCGCGCAGCGCATCATGGAAATAACAGATCCCGGCGACCGTGTTTCCGCCGCGTCCTCGCTCCTGAATGCGCTGTACGAAAGGAATTCCCCGGCTATGCGGGAGGAGATGGCAGGCTGGCTGGAAAAGCAGCCTTTGTCTGAGCGTGACCGGGTCTCATTACTCACAGGCATGGCCCAGTGGGAGGGCTGTGACCCCTCGCGGTCAAAAGAGGCCTTTTCCTGGCTTTGGAAAACCGTGCCCGTTTCCAGTCGAGGGGTGGCGCTTGCGTCCATCGTGGAATACTGGGCGTCCGGAAAGCCGTGGAGTGCCCGCGATCCGGATGCCTGCGGGCGCTGGCTGAATGAGCAACCGAACCTCGGACCGGAATGCGATCCCGCACTGAAGGCCTTCGCACTTCACGCCGCCGCAAAAGACCCCGGGGCCGGACTGGAGTGGGCAAAACGCGTCAGCGAACCCGCCGTCCGCGCGGCCTCCATCCATGAAGTCTCCGCTCTGATTCTCAAGCAATGGCCGAATCGTGCAGCAGAGCTCGGAGTCGCGGAACAGCCTTGACGATGAGTGTCCCGGTTGCCGGCTCAGGCTCCGCGATCAATCTCTGCCCGGCGGCTCTCATCCAGACGACCCGCGGCGTAGGCTCCAAAAACGGCGCGGATTTCATCCCGGACACGGCGGAATACGGCCAGCTGCTCCTCTTCATCGCCGGTCGCATGGGCAGGATCGTCGAAAGGAAAATGATGACGGTTCACCTGTCCCGGAAACAGGGGACAGGCCTGATCGGCGTTTCCGCAAACGGTGATAACGGTCTCGACGTTTTCAGTTAAAAACGTATCGAGGTGCTTCGAATGATGACCGGAAATGTCGAGTCCGATTTCCGCCATGGCGCGGATGGCGAGCGGATGGACATAGCCTGCGGGCCGGGAGCCTGCGCTGGCGACACGGTATGAATCCCCCAGCGCCTCCCGCAGGATGCCTTCCGCAAGATGGGAGCGGCAACTGTTGCCGGTGCAAAGGACGAGGATCAAAGGCTGAGTCACGGGAGGTTTCCTGATTAGGTGGTTTTCGGTTCGCATTTTCCGCCGCAGCATCCGGCTTCCCTTACGCCTATGCACAGGGGAACGGCCAGCAATGCCCCGATGACCGGCGCAGCGAGATAGACCCAGAGATGCTCAAGGTGACCGCTGACCACCGCCGGCGCGAGGGAGCGGGCCGGATTCATGGAGGCGCCGCTAACCGGTCCCGCAAACATCGCCTCCAGTGCGATGACTGCCCCGATGGCAATGCCGGCGGTAAGACCCTTCTCCTTTGCCCCGGACGACACACTTAAGATAGTGAGCATCAAAAAAGCCGTGAGCACGATTTCCAAAATGAAACTCTGGAATTCCGGGCCCGCCGGGAGCGTGGAGCCGAGTTTGTCGTTTGTGGCAAACAGCAGGCGCAGCAATCCGCTGGCCGCAAAGGCACCCGCAAGCTGCACCGTGAGGTATTTTGGAGCATCCCTCCACGCAAATCGTCCGGCGACGGCGAAGGCGATGGTCACCGCCGGGTTCAAATGAGCGCCGCTGATGTCCCCGAAAGTGTAGACCATGGAGAGAACCACCAGACCGAAGGTGAGTGCGATGCCCGCGTGTCCGATGGCCCCGCCACTGCCTTCGTTGATGATGATCGCGCCCGTGCCTGCAAAGACCAGACCGAACGTCCCCAGAAACTCAGCCAGCAGTTTTTTCATATCAGGAGGAGGGTGGATGTTCAGGCAACGCAGGTATCACGACTGCCGGCCAGTTGCTTCGGCAGGGGACAGCAGCTTTCCTCACGTTCGGAGAGGCGCTTGCGGGAGTTTTTGGCGTCCCGTTTGAGGACTGCGCTGGTGAGTTCGGAAACCTCGAAGAACTTACAGATGGAAAGGACGAGCGCCCGGTGCGCGGGCTCAATCCGGAAATAGACCCACTTCCCGCATTTTTCGCTCTCCAGCATGCCGGACTTTCGAATTACCTGCACGTGACTCGAAATGGAGGACTGGGGCATTTTCAGAACATCTGCCAGTTCACACACGCACAGAGGTTCGTTAAGAACCAGATGGATGATTCTCAGCCGGGTTTCGTCTGCGAGAGCGTGAGTGAATGAAACGACATTTGTCATAACGACAATTATCGTAACGATATGAATGGATTTGTCAAGACTCCTGGCAGCCGGCGGATCCAAACTGATGACGAAAATCGCGCAGACGGTGGAGAAGTGGTGCGGTGTATGCAGGGCATGTCCGGCTTATGGAGTATCCTTTCGATCAGCTTGTCTTCAGTCCGGCGGATGTCGACCTGGGATATTCACCCCTGAGGGGATCCATCTCGGTGCCCACCTTTGTGCTCGGCGCGTTCAATCCGGGCCTGACGCGGTTGCCGGGCGGAAATCTTCTGATGATGGTGCGCGTCGCGGAGGCACTGCGCGATCCGGTGGCGAACGGGAGGGCTCACTCCATCCGGTGGGTGCAGGGGAGCAGCTATGTGATCGACGAGTATGATCTGTCCCTGGTCGATGCGTCGGACCCGCGAAAATTCCATATCCTGGGACATCAGTCGAAGGTCATGGCTCTGACCTCGCTTTCCTGGCTGCTGCCGGTGGAACTCGACAGGGAAGGGACATCGGTGGTGCATATTCACTACGACAAGATCATTGCCCCCCAGAGAGGGTATCAGCAGTACGGCGTGGAGGACGCGCGCATTTCGCTCATCGGGGGCACCTATTACATGACTGCCTGTTCGGTTAGCGCGGAGCGGCACAACACCACGCTCTACACTTCCACGGATGGACTGAACTACACTCTCGACGGGATGGTGCTGGACCATCAGAACAAGGACATGCTCTATTTTGAAGGCAAAGTGAACGGCGTTTTTTATGCCCTCACCCGCCCCCTCGGAGACCTTTATTTCAGTTATCCGCCGGTGAGTCCTTTTGTGGCGGGCCCGGCGATCAATCTTGCGGTATCACCGGATGGTCTTCACTGGCGGCCTCATGAAGCACCGTTTATCCGGCCCCGCCGCGGTTCCGCCGCCACGATGCGCATGGGGGGCGGGAGTCCGCCGGTTCGCACGCCGGAGGGCTGGCTCATGCTTTACCACGGTGTCGAGCCCGGCACGCTGGTGGGGGTATACCGCACGTTTTGGGCGCTGCTGGATCTGGAGAATCCCTCGCGCATTCTTCGTGTCGCAGACGAAGTGCCGGTCCTTGAAAGCAACCCCGCTCTCACCCAGCATTTAAAGGAACAGATGTATCTTTCGAATGTCGTCTTCACCTGCGGCATCGCAGATGGAGGAGATCATTATGTCGTGGCTTCGGGTGAAGTGGACCTTGCGTGCCGGATCACATGGATTCCCAAATCCGTCTTCGCAGCGTAACGCAGCGGATGCCTGCAATTACACGGTCTCCGCCATTTCCGCCATAGCGAACAAAGAGATCGCCTCGCGGTCCATGGGGCGATTGTGCCTTTCACACCAGAGGCGCAGGCGGTCCGGCAGGACGGTGATGCGATGAACCGTGATGCCCTCCGCCTGGAGTTCTGCGGCGTGCTCTTCGGCGCTGGCCACGTATTCTTCCCAGGGAACGTGAGGTTCCTCCTCACTCCGGGACAGCATCTGAAGGACCGCATCATAGTTTTCCGCGGAGAATACAGGGATCGCAACGGCGGGAACGTCATTCATGATAATACGGGAGGATGCG
>DATAIE010000574.1:0-2826 GCA_036262875.1 Verrucomicrobiales bacterium | reverse complement strand
CTTCAGTTTGGTTTCATGGCGGCTGATTTATCTTCAGGTGGAGCAGCACGATCATTTCGCCGCGCTGGTGGACGTGAAGCATCAGCGCAAGGTGGACTTGGAGGCGCACCGGGGGAGAATCTTCGATGCGCGCGGGCAGTTGCTCGCCGGAGACGAACCGGTGCAGAAGATCGTTTTTGATCTCGGGTTTCTCCGCGAAAAAGACTCGCTCGCCGATGCTCTCGTCGAGAGCGAAGGCATGAAGGACGTGGTGGACATCCGGCGCGTGTGGACGCTGGAGGAGATGCAGCAGCGCTATCTTGACCGGGTGACTCCGCTGCTGGCGCAGCATTCCGGCCGCCCGGTGGAGGAAATCCGGGAAACGATCGACGGTCGCATGAAGTTGAAGGTTTCGGGCGAAATCGTGGTGAACCGCGAAATGACGGTGCAAAACGGCATCGAACTCCGCGACGACCTCGAACGGTTGAAGCTGGGACGTTATCAGGAACTGCGCGGACGTATTGGCGCGGTGGTCTTCAAGGATTCCTTCGTGCGCCGCTATCCGGCCACCACGCCGGTGTTTCATTTCGCCGGGAAGCTCGGTGAACTGCCAGGCTCGCAGAACGGAGAGATGCGCGGAGTCTGCGGTCTTGAAAAGCAGTTCAACGCCCAGCTCGACGGGAAGCCCGGTTATCGCATGGTGGTCGTGGACGGGTTGAACAACGAGCTGGCCGCCTATCGCGGTGAAGTGAAGCCGCCGGCCCACGGTGCGAATCTCCGGTCCACCATCGATGTGGGATTGCAGGAGATCGTTCTCCGGGAGATCGATCTGCCGCCGGACCGCCCGGACGAAATCAGTGTGAGTCAGATGCACGCGAACCGCGTCATCGTCGTACTGTTCGAGCCAAAGACGATGTCGGTCCGTTCCGTGGTGACGCGGGATTTCAAACGCAAGGCGGATGCGGGCCCTCTGCTGATGAACGACCTCGTGGAGTATCTCTACGCGCCAGGCTCCACGATCAAAGTGGCGACCATCGCCGCGGCGTTGAGCACCGGAAAGGTCTCGGCGCATACGGAGATCGCTCTCGCGAACGATGGCGACCGCCGGTACCGGGACACGGAGGTGGGGACAATCACCGATGACCATGCGTTTCCATCGCTCAGCGTGGAGGGTATCATGGTGCACTCGAGTAATATCGGCGCCTTCAAGCTGGCGAAGATGGTGGGCCTGAGCGGATTCCGTGAGCGCCTCACTACTCTTGGCTTTTGCCGGCAAACCGGCGTGACACTCCCCACAGAACAGCGGGGATGGTTTCCGAAACGGTGGAACATGATGAGCCTCTCGCGGTCCGCGTTTGGCTATGGCTACATGGTCACTCCGGCGCAGCTTTGTGCACTGCTGGGCTGCGTTATCAACAATGGCGAATGGCGTCCCCTGCGCACAGTGGAGGCCTGGACGGACGAACATGGACGCACGCTCGAGCCGATCGAAGGACCGCCGGCGACCAATCCTCTAACACCGGCGGTGGCGGGGCAGGTGAGGCAGATGCTTCTCCAGGTGGTGGAGAAAGGAACGGGCAAACTCGCCCGCAGCAATTACTACGAAATCGCCGGCAAGACCGGCACGGCCAACAAGGTCAATCCGGCAACCAAACAGTATGACACCAGCCGCCAGACGGTGTCATTCCTTGGATACGTTTCCGGCAGCGAGGGACCGCGCCTCGGGGGGCTCGTCATTATCGATGAGCCAAAACTGGCGGAGCATTTGAACTATGGCGGGCGGCTCGCTGCGCCCCTTTTCCGCCGGATCGCGGAGAAGGCCATGGCCTACTACGACGTGCCTGCACAGTTTGCCGTAAACGATAAATCCGCCGCCAAACCCGCCGCCGCAAAGCATCGATGAACTTAAAGGAACTGCTGGATGGAGTCAGCCGTGTGAGCTCCGTGGGTCCCCTCGACAGGGAGATCACGGCGCTCACCGTGGACTCGCGTGAAGTGAAGGAGGGAACCCTCTTTGCCGCCATTCGCGGTGAGAAGGCGGATGGCCATGATTATATCGAGAAGGCACTCCAAAACGGAGCGTCGGCGATCCTTGCGGAGCGGGACGAGCCGCTCCACTACCGTGATACCTGGCTGCGCGTGCCGGACAGCCGGAAGGGCATCGCCGAAGCGGCGGATACCTATTACGGACGCCCTTCGGATGACATGCTCGTTTGCGGCATCACGGGCACCAACGGCAAGACCACCACGGCTTTTCTGCTCCACCATCTGCTGACCGAGGCAAAGGGCCGCTGCGGACTCATCGGCACGGTGAAATACGACACCGGACTGGGACCCCAACCCTCCTCGCATACGACGCCGGACTGGATCGCCGTGCAGCGTTTGATGTCGGAAATGCGCTCCAACGGATGCGCCGGCGTGGCCATGGAGGTCAGCAGCCATGCGCTCCAGCAGAGCCGGGTGCACGGAATCCGTTTCGATGCCGGGGTCTTTTCAAATCTCACGCAGGATCACCTCGATTATCACGGCACCATGGAGGACTACTTCCTCGCGAATGCTGGTTTGTTCGAGCATATGACGCTGCAGGGTGGACCCAAGAAGCCGGCGGCGATCATCAACAGCGAGGATACCTACGGGCGCCGGCTGGTGCAGATGTACGAAGGAAAACTGAACGTGGTGAAATACGGAATGGGCATGACGGCCGACTTCCGCGCGACGGACGTCCGCACATCGGTGCAGGGCACGCAGTTCACACTCGAAGCGCGGGGGCGCACTTTCCTTGTGCGGCTGCCGCTCATCGGGCGCTTCAATGTTTACAATGCGCTCGCCGCGATTTCCGCCGCGTGG
>DATAIE010000573.1:0-5691 GCA_036262875.1 Verrucomicrobiales bacterium | reverse complement strand
CGGAACGGGGTCTGGTGGGGCGGATATGACAGTGCCTCCCGGAGTTTCGTTGCCCAGTATTCCCATCGGCCCGCTGACTATGGACGGGCGGTTGCCGGTGTTCATCCTTGGTCCGTGCGTCATGGAGTCAGAGGAGTTTGTGTGGAAGATCGCGCGGGCCCTGAAGGAACTGGCAGTGGCGGAGGAGGTGCCGTTTGTTTTCAAGGCGTCCTATGACAAGGCGAACCGCACCTCCATCAGTTCCTATCGCGGGATGGGCTGCAGGGACGGGTGTGCGCTGCTGGCGGCGGTGGGGAAGGAACTCGGCGTGCCGGTGACGACGGATGTGCATTCGCCGGAGGAGGCGCGAACGGCGGGCGAATACGTGGACATCCTGCAAATCCCCGCCTTCCTGTGCCGTCAGACGGATTTGGTGGTGGCGGCGGCAGAGACCGGCAAGGTGGTGAACGTAAAAAAGGGCCAGTTCCTCGCGCCGTGGGACGTGAAGAACATCGCGGAGAAAATCCAGGCGTCGGGCAATGACCGGTTCTTCTTTACCGAGCGGGGTTCCAGTTTTGGTTACAATACGCTCGTGGCGGACATGCGGTCTCTCTACTGGATGCGCGCTCAGGGATACCGGGTAGTGTTCGATGCCACCCACTCTGTCCAGCGTCCAGGAGGACTCGGCGGCACGAGCGGAGGCGACGGGATACTTGCTCCGGTGCTGGCCCGCGCTGCCGTGGCGGCGGGGTGCGACGGGGTGTTCCTGGAAACCCACTTCGACCCTTCGAAGTCCCTATCCGACGGGCCGAATATGGTGCCGTTTTCGGAACTTCCTGCGGTGGTGCGCAAGCTGAAAGCACTCCATATTCTCGCCAATTCCTGATTCCCGGCCATGAAACTGTATCGCCTGCTGCCCCCCGCGCTCGCCTGCTTCACCGCATGCGTGGCCATGGCACAGCAGGCCGCGGGCCCTGCACCGGCGGCGGCCCTGCCGGATGAAGAGGACGCGCCGGAAGTTGAAGAGGAATGGGATTTCAGTAAAGGCCGCGGACCCGATCCGCTGGTAATGGAGCAGCTAAACCGCATGGTGCCGGCCGGGAGCAAGGCCCACGAAGGCCTGCGGTACCCCGTTTACGGCAAGCGCTCTCCCGGAAGCGCCCCGGTGCGGCAGGCGCTGTTCGAGAGCCGCAAGGTAACCCGGATGGACGAGACGCACATTCTTTTCGAAGGTGCAGTCTACACTTCCTACGATGACCCGAGGCGGCCGAATGTCGCCACGCGCACGGTGATGCTGAAGGACGCGATCTACGATCTGCAGAATCACCTGATCTTCAGCAATTCCCCGGTGACGGTGGAGGACCGGCAGTTTGGAATTCGCTGCGACAGTATCCTCCATGATCTCAAAACGGGGCTCACCGATTACAGCGGTCGCGTGACTCTTTATATCGACGTGGAACAGGAAGAGGACGAACCCGCTTCCGGGAGCACCCCCTCTCCCGTCCCTAACGAACCCGCCGCGCCGGCGAAAACCGCACCGCCAAAATGAAAGTTCTTTTACTCCTCACCTTTTCCCTCACCGCTCCGGCGCTCTACGGTCAGGATAAAAAGCCCGCCGATCCCAAGGTGCCTGCTCATTCACCCGAGCAAAGCGCCCTGAACCGGGTGAAGCAGGACTCGCGGAACAAGGATATTCTCAAGAAGGGAAAATCCCTCCTCGATAAGGCTCTCAACAAAGAGGAGGCGGCCAGAAAGGAAGTGGAACGCACCAAGCCGGTGGATGAGGCAAAGGCGAGGCTGGAGAAACTGAAAAACAGCGTGGACCCGGATGACATCAAGGAGTTCAAGAGACTCGCGGAGGAAGAGGTCAAAAAGGCGCAGGCAGCTTTGAAGGAGAGGATGAAGAAAGAGGGGAACACCGCTCCGGTCGCGCCGGTGCCTGACACTCCCCCGGAACCGGACCCAACTCCCGGGAGCTTTGAAAACACCGCTCCGCAGGAAGTCCTGCCGGTGCGAAAGGGACCCGTCTTCCGGACAGCGCCGGGGGGTGCGGACCATATTGTCGGCGGCCTCATCCGTGATCCCAAAAACCCCGACGTCGATCTTCCCAAATCCGATCCCCGGACCCGCACCTTCGTCCTGACAGGAAACGCCCAGCTCCGCCAGCCGGATATCGTCCTCGATGCCGACAATGTGACCATCGTTTTCAAGGAGGGCCAGGCGCCCGGCAATCGCACCTCCAAACCCAAAAAACCGGCCGCAGGGGACCCGGTCAAGCCCGGACGGAAGAATTCACCGATCGAAAGCCTCGTGGCCCAGGGGCACGTCCGTTTTATGTACGTGGACGAAACAGGCCATGTGCAGGCAGGGAGATGCGGACATCTCATTTTTGAAGAAAAATCCGGCCTCTACATTCTCAAAGACTGGCCGGAAATTGAAACCGCCGGACGCCTGCTGCGCGGCCCCAAAAAAGAATCCATCATGCGGATGAGCCGGACGCAGCCCCCGGAGGCATTCGACTGCGAACTGATCCCGCTCGACCGGGAGCTCGTCCCCACGGATGTGCCCAAAGACAAAGACACTCCCATCCCTCCCCACAGGCCTCCAAGGTAATTCAACGCTTTCATGTCTTCCCCTAACGGAAAAGATCCCTCCCCTCCCGCCGCCCCGGTTCCCAACAGCGATTTTTTGCTTTCGACCCATGGACTCCTGAAGATTTACGATGAACGCAGAGTGGTGAATGGAGTGGATATCACCGTCCGGCCGGGAGAGATCGTCGGCCTTCTTGGCCCGAATGGTGCAGGGAAAACGACTACGTTCTATATGATTGTCGGACTCGTCGCCCCCAACGGAGGAAAAGTGTTTTTCGATGGCCAGGATGCCACGACTCTGGCGATGTATCAGCGCGCCCGCCTGGGCATGGGGTATTTACCCCAGGAGGAGTCCATTTTTCGAAAGCTCACGGTGGAGGAGAACATCATGGGTGTGATGGAGACCATGAAACTCTCCAAAGCCGAAAAAAAGGAGCGGCTGGACGGATTGATGGAGCGGTTCGGCATCTCCCATCTGCGGCGGAATCATGCCATCACCCTTTCCGGAGGCGAAAAACGGCGCCTCACCATCGCGCGGAGCCTTGTCACGGAGCCCAGTCTCTTAATGCTGGATGAACCCTTCAGCGGCGTCGATCCCATCGCCGTCAGTGAAATTCAGGAGATTGTAAAGAGCCTCAGCGAGGCCGGGCTGGCGATTTTGATTACAGACCACAATGTCCGCGAGACACTTTCCATCGTGGATCGCGCTTACATGATTTATGAGGGACGCGTGCGCCGTGAAGGCACCCGCGACTTTCTGGTAAACGACCCGCTGAGCCGCCAGCTTTATCTTGGCGAAAGCTTCAGCATGTGACATAATTGACTCAGAAATGATTGCCGAAATAAGAGGTGTTCGGCACCGCCGCCCGGGACACGGGCAGCGGCGGAGGAGGCGTAGTACCGATTTGGACGAAATCCGCTCTTCATCTTCACCCGGCGGCGCCACCGGCAGTGAATCTTTCAACCCGAACCAAAGAGACAACATGCAAACAGCAAACGTGGACCTGCACATCACCGTAACCGGACGGCACCTCGAAGTGACCGATGCGATCCGGGAATATGCGCGCCGCAAAATCGACGGACTGCATCTCGATTATCCGCGCATCATCGAGGCCAAGATCATCCTCGATGTGCAATCCCATCACCGCCACTTCGCCGAGATTGTCCTGTTTTGTGCGAACCACATTACCATCGAGTGCAGCAGCACGTGCGATGACCTCTACGCCGCGATCGACGATACCGTCAGCAAGATAGCCCGCCGCATGCGGAAGTACAAAACGCGGCTGCTCAAGACTCACCGCCCGCGCACCAATGCCAGCATCCGTCATCTCGACGAGCACGTGTATGCCTCCGATGGATTCGAGCATCACGAACATGACGACGTGGAGCCGGTGATCATTCATCCTGAGAACTACCGCATTCGCCCGCTCTATCCGGATGAAGCCATCACGGCTCTGGAGCTCAGCGAAAATCATTTCGTGGTCTTCCACAATCAAAAGAGCCACGACCTGAACATCCTGTTCCGCCGCAAGGACGGGGACTACGGAATGATCGCACTGCCGGAGGGCGCCAGTCTCAACGGCAACGGAATCGCCGTCGCCGGGAGTAACGGCAGCAGCCATTGACAGGAGCGGCCCCTAACAGGCACTGAACGGGCCTTTCGAATTCCGTCAGGACGCCGCCGCGGCGTCCTGACGGCTGTTTTCCACGGAGAAATTCATGCGCTATTTTATTACCGGTACGGATACCGGTGCCGGTAAGACCTACGTCACCTGCCTGCTGCTGCGGGCACTGCGGGCCGCGGGCCGCGAAGCGGCAGCCTTCAAGCCCGTGTGCTGTGGCAGTCGCGAGGATGTCGCCGCTCTGCTGGACGCAGGCACCCCCGGCCTGTCAGCCGCGGAGGTGAATCCCGTTCACTACCGCATGCCCCTGTCTCCCCTTGCCGCAGGGATGCTGGAAAACCGCCCCTTCCCCATGGAAGCCGTGCGTGAGGCATGGCGGTCGCTTTCAGAAAAGCACCCTGACATTCTCGTCGAAGGCGCCGGCGGATGGGAGGTGCCGCTCACTCCTGCGCTCACCATCGCGGATTTGGCCGTGGAACTCGCGCTGCCCGTCATCGTGGTGGTCAACAACCGGCTGGGAGCACTGAATCACACCATCCTGACGGTTCGCAGCATCCGGCAGCGCGGTCTGCCCTGCGCAGGTATCGTACTGAACTACGTGGAGGATTCACGCGACACCGCCAGCATTTCCAACGCAGCCGTTCTGAAACAAATCCTTCCTGACGTGCCAGTGCTCGCGGAGGTGATGCACGGAGAGACGGAACTGCGGCTGGAAAACCTGGCGCTTCAGGAGTGATCGCCTTCCGCCGCGCCGGATGAAGCAGGCGCCACGGATGCCGTTTCCGCCGCCGGCTCTTTTTTGTCAGGCTCAGCCGCCGCGGCACTCTCCTCCTCCGTTTTCTCAAGGTCGATGATGTCGCCCTTAAAATTGGCCACCAGCCGATCCAGGACTTTGACGGCGCCTCCAAACACGAGGTCATCGATCACCGCCCGCTTTTCACGGCCTTTGTCATCGGTGTAGTAAACGTAGGCAAGCCCCTTGTGCTCCCACTTCCGGCGGTCGATGCGCGTCGCGGAGGCGAACGGAACGTGATGACCGTCCGTCGTGGAAAAACTGGTCGCATCCGCCGTGAGGGCTCCGCGGCAGGTGCGGATGTAATGGAAAAGCATGATGACTCCGGCCACAGCGCAAAGGAGGGCAAATCCCGGCTGTTCCCACGTGATGGCAAAGTCGTAGTTCTTGTGCAGGTCCGGTTTTTCAGGCCAGCCCTTCTGCTTTGCCATGGCGGCGTACTCCTCCGTGCCATCCGCAAAAGCAGCCGTGTTGTCTTTGATTCCCTTCTCTCTGTTCTGCCGGAGAAACTCGGTCTGCGCTTCGCGGAGACGGGGATACCGGATCTGCCAGTCGTAAATAAAGGCGATCATGAGTCCAAAGATCAGGATCAGCATCGCGATGCGGCGCTTATGATACCACGCGGTGGCACGGCAGGTGATGATGTCGTCTCCGGTACTCATGGGGAAGGAAGGGCCGAGGAAACAGGAGCCGCAGGGTCTTGTCA
>DATAIE010000572.1:0-2750 GCA_036262875.1 Verrucomicrobiales bacterium | reverse complement strand
AACACCGTGGCCACCATGACTCTAACAAAACTCACCGCCACTGCTGCGGCCATTGCCTTTCTCCTGCCGCTTGGCTGGCAGTGGCGGCAGAACTCACCCGCGGCACCTCCTCCTGCCCGTGCCTCCGGCGTTGGCGTGCAGCGAACGACCGGCTCCACTCCGTTGGCGGCACGGCCTGGGATCCAAAATCCAATCGCTTCTGCGGCAGCGCAAAAGTCGCCGCTCGGCATCCTCGCCGGGGAGATCGCCAAACTCGATGCCCTGAATGACCAGGCGCAGTTTCTGCGCGTGAGGCGTCTCGTCCTGGAACTGCCCGCGGAGGAACTCGCGGACGCCTTCGAACTGGTGAAGTCCGTTCGCAAGGCGGACGCGCTGGAACTGTCGCGGGCGGTGTTTGGCCGGTGGGGAGAAGTGGCGCCTGAAGAAGGCCTGGCCTTTGCGCAACTGCCCTCGACCACCGCATGGCGCCAGGCAAAGCTGGCCGCGTCCGGCGACGCGAAGATGCCGACCCTGGGATTGTTCGAGACATGGGTGTTGAACGATGCGGCGGCGGCCCTCGCCGCAGCACAGAAGCGGGATGAAGTGCAAATGCCGGACGGTGCCGGGAGCCGCCAGGAAACTCCCTGCATGCTGGCTGCCCTGGCCGTCCGGGATCCGGTCCGCGCGCTGCAACTGGCTGCCACCCTGCCGGATGCGTCCATGCGCGAAACCGCCAGCCTCCTGAGCCGGCGAACATGGGCTCTCCAGGATCCGGAGGCTGCCATGCGCTGGGTCAGCGAAAATGCGCCTGACGAAACCCGCGCACGCGACCTTGGTTTTATGCACCGCTCCGTCAGCGCCAGTCATCCCCAACTCGCTTTCAACCAGGCGCTCACTTTCGAGGATCCCTTTGCCCGGGCCAGGGCGATAGACTTTTCCCTCATCAACTGGGCGCCGGACCAGCCGGGAGCGGCTCTCGATGCGATGCTGAGTTTGCCGGATGAAACGATGACACCTGACCTGGTCCGTCACACCGCGGTCATCCTCGCCGGAACTGATCCCGCCGGCATGGCCCGGGCAGCGGAGCGTCTGCCGGCAGGCGAGCGGCGCGACATCTTTGTCGATATCGTGGCGCGAAGCTGGTCCGGTCAGGATCGCGCGGCGTGTCTTCAATGGCTGGGGCGCGTGGCGGTTTCCGAGAGCACACGGCGCAAAATTCAGACAACTGTCGATCAGCCGTGAACCTTCGCCCCGCCACCCGTGACAGAGCCGCCGTTCGGCTCACCCGCTGCGCCGGCGTCGTCGCGGTGGCTTTTGGCGCCGGGATGTGGGCGAAACAATGGATTGCTGCACCGGCTCCCGGTGCTTTCCCATCGCATCGCCTGGCGGAAGGTGTGGAACCGGGAGCGGATGAAAATGACGAAGCCCGGCCCGTTCCGCTGACGGAGAGTGATTTTGCGGCGGCGCTCGACGATTTGCGCGCGGCTTCCACCAGCAGGACACCGCAGCACGACGTGCTGGCCGCGTGCGAACGGCTGCTGGCGGCGGCACGCACGACAGAGGACTTTCAGCGGCTCATCGCGGTCCTCAATGAAGCGCCGCAGCCCCGGCTGCTGGAGCCGCTCATGGTGGCGGCGTTCATGCGCTGGGCGGAACGTGATCCCGCAGCCGCAGCCACCGGCGTCGATGCTCTGAGATACATGCATATGCGGCAGCAGGTTACGGAAAGCCTCTTCCGCAAATGGGCGGCTGACGATCCGGGGGCGGCTCTGGCCTTTCTTGATTCCGCACCGCCCGGGTCTGCACGTCTCAATGGACCAGCCGCAGCCTTTCGGGCGATGGCACGTGTAAGTCCCGAAGCCGCGATGATCCGCGCTCTGGAATGGAAATACGAGACCCTTCCGCAGGGAGTGCTGAGGGCGGTCTGCGACGAATGGGTGCAGAAAGACATGGAGGCCGCTCTGGACTTTGCGCGGCGGGAACCGGATGCCGGGCGGCGGGACAAGATAATGTCCTCCCTGATGCGGTTTGTCCCGCCGGAGCGCGGCTGGCGTGAAGCCCTGACACTGGCCGACCCAGGCTCCGGGGAAGGCGAAAAACTGTTGCTGGACGCGCTCGACCGCTGGGGCCACCACCACGTCGCGGAGCCGGTGGCTGCGGTGCTGTCGCTGCCCCCGGGAAGCATGCGCGATGAACTGCTGGAGCGGGCGGCGGAACACGCGGCCATCAACGGGCTGAGCCGGGGCGAAGCGCTGCTGGCGACGCTGCCCGATGACGGCACACGGACGCAATGGCTGGCGCTGCTGGCCCGCGGCGCCATGCGCGATCCCGGCAATCCCCGGCCCGCACAGGCGATCCGGCTGGCGGCGCAGCTTCCCCTTGGCGGCACACAAACCCAACTCATGGCGGAAGCCGGCGAACGCTGGGGCCAGCTTGATCCGCCGGCGGCCAGCCACTGGCTGGTGGAACAGCCGGCGGGGCCGCTGCGCGATGCCTTCGCCGGGGAATTTGTGAGGGGCACGTTCGCCACAGATCCCGCCGCAGCTTTGACATGGGCGGCCACGATCAACGACGGTGCCATGCGCGAGCAGCGACTCACCGAACTGTTCGGCCGGTGGCAGCAGCGCGATGCGCCCGCGGCGAGGGCGTGGCTGCAGGAGGCGAAGGTCAGCGATGCAGAACGCGCCGTTTTGCTGCACCTTGAAAGCCGGTAAAAAAGCCGCCCTCCCGGCGAACCAGGAGGGCGGAGTGGTTACTGCGGAGCGGCGGAC
>DATAIE010000571.1:0-1917 GCA_036262875.1 Verrucomicrobiales bacterium | reverse complement strand
GCAGCTTGTCGAATTCATAGAGTTCGAGAATGCCGGTCTTAGCGCGTGTGTCGCTCTGGTTGCGGCGCAGCCCGGTGATCCACACATCAAGGTGCGAGAGTTTTTGCTGGAGGGGCAGGACTTTGCGGAGAGTACAACAGGTGTCCGGATTCGTCGTCCACAGGTCTCCGCCATAGGCGGCGTGCTGTTCTGCGACCGTCTGAGCGGGCTGAAGGCTCTCAATGGAAATGCCAAAGAAATCCTCCAAGCGCTGCTTCAATGCAACGGTCTCTGGAAAGAGCAAACCGGTATCAATCGTGAAAACCGGGAAATCGAGACCCAGTTTCCGGGCATGGTGAATGATGACCAGGCCGCTCCCCTGATAGCTCGTGCCAATGGCCGCCTGAGCGCCAAACCGCTCCCACGTCCATGACAGAATTTCCTCCAGAGAGGAGTTTTCAAATTGCTCCGCCTGGGCATGGACATCCAAGTCGGCGTGTTGTTCGAGCAGGAAGGGCATTGTATTCTCCTAATTGTCCATGGGGATAGTCGTCTTTTGCGACCCTGTCAACGGCAACAGCGGCTTGCCACCCTGCTCAAAACCAAGAAAGATTTCACCGATTAATCGCACAAATGATAATTTCTGGACTTTCGGGTGTTTTCATGGTTTGTTGAGGTCACCATGCGTCTTGCTCTCCCGTTTTCCTCTTTGCTGCCACTCGCCTTCCCTCTGGGAGTCGGTGCACAGACGGTGAGGAAAGCCGAGCCGGTCCCCGATTCCATTCTGCTGGATGGAGAAACGGAAGCGGAGCGGCAGCGCGCCTGGGCGGCGGTTTCCTCGGCGGAACGCGCGGTGCGGAAGGACCCCTACGATCCGCGGGAGGTGGCGGCAAAGGCAGCGGCACTTTGCCAGGCGGGCCGGGCCCGTGAAGCGGTCGATTACCTGATGGACCTAAAGGGGCAATATCTCGATTTTTTTCCGCATCAGCTCGCCCTCGCGGATGCCTTCGCGGCGGCACGGATGTTTGAGGACGCCGCTGTCGCCTACGAAGTAGTGGTGAAAGAAAAAGGCTATCCGGACGAGCAGCGAAAGGCGGCCATGGAAAGATCCAGGAATGCGGGGCGCGAAGAAAAGCTCATGGCTGGAGAGCATGCCGTGCGCACCGATGATCCCGGTGCGGCGCGCCGGGCCCTGGTGGATTTAAGGAGCGAAGCGGGGCATCCCGATGTCCTCGCCCTGCGGGCGGCGGTGCTGACAAAAGAACACCGCTTCACCGAGGCGCGAGCGATCCTCGACAAAGTAGCCGCCACCGGATGGAACAGCCGCACCATGGCGGAGGCCCGGCTGGCGCTGGCGAACCGCGAGCTGAGCACGGGCGCGTGGGGACCGGCTGCCGCCGACTTCGGTGCGGCGGAGAACGAGACCAGCCTGTCAAACCGCGAACGGCAGGGGGCCGCCCGCATGAGCCGTGAAATGATGGCGCGGGTGCGGCCCACCGTGCAGCAGGAGGTGCGGGGCACGAGTGAACGCGAAGGATCGCTGTGGACGAACGGCATCGAGGTCAGCACGGGGGCCTTTGGAGACGGATTGAACATCGTTTTCCTGAGAGGCATCTGGGATGAGATCGGGCTCGGACACCAGCGCCTCATCACTCAAGCGGATGCCGACCGCTACCAGGCGGAGCTGGCATGGCGGCGGCTGACACGGCGGGGATTTTACGGCGAAGTCACTGCGGGCGCAGGAGACCAGGGCGGCGTTTTCGGAGCAGCGGTCGGACGCTACCCACAGCCCGGCCCGGGGTGGGAGCTGCGGTTTCGCGCCAATGAGCGCGCCACAGACAGCCTCCTGCTGATGGCGCTGGGCGGCACGCAGGACAGCGTGACCTTCAACTACCACCATCAAGTCAGCGAACGCTGGTATGTCGATGCCAAACTTGG
>DATAIE010000570.1:0-4348 GCA_036262875.1 Verrucomicrobiales bacterium | reverse complement strand
TTCGGCAGACACTGCCTGCTCGCTCGCCGCCTCATCGAAAAAGGCATCACCTTCGTGCAGGTCACCCATTCCAACTACGATACGCACAACGAGAACTTCAATTTCCACCTCGAACAACTGGGTGACTTCGACAAACCCTTCGCCACGCTCATCGACGACCTCGCCCAGCGCGGCCTGATGGAACACACCCTCGTCGTCGTCCTCTCTGAATTCGGACGCACCCCTAACATCAATCATCTTTACGGTCGCGACCACTGGAGCAAAGCCTGGTCCGTCTGCCTCGGCGGCGCCGGCATCCAGCGCGGCATCGTCGTCGGTAAAACCAATGACAAGGGCACCGAAGTGACCGACCGTCAGGTGGACACGGGCGATCTCTTCCACACCTATCTCTCCGCCCTCGGCGTAAAGAGTGATGGATCGTTCATCATCGCCGGACAAAAGATGCCGATGGCTGATCCAGCGAATAAGCCGATCAAGGAGTTGTTGGGATGATCGCCTGCGGCGAAAGCACCAAGCGCCAAATTCCAAGCACCAGAGAAGCTCCAAGCACTAAGCTCCAATTTTGGCTTGGCATACAAGAGCAGCAGCTTCGGCGTCTATTGTAGCAGGGTGACTACTTGAACGTACTCGCTCAGAAAGGACGGATTCCAGACGCACCCTCTTAACGAGTATTGGGGCTTGGTCCTTGGTGCTTCTCTGGTGCTTGGAATTTGGCGCTTTCGCCGCAGGCGACCTTACCTGCTCCGGATAAACGCCTTCACCGCGCTCACGTCCGCCGGCAAAGGCCAGGTTTGCATGGGCAGAGTCTTCAACGCCTCCAGTGACGGATGCCTCGGCTCAATGCCTGTGGCGCGTTTCACAACATCCGGAAACTTAGCCGGGCTGGCGGTCGCCAGCACGACGCTGGCACCGGCCCTGGCCATGTCGGTGAAGCCACACGCGGTGTGAGGGTCGGCGGTGTATTTGTAGTCCTGCCAGAGTCGTGCGATGGTTCGCTCGATCTCTGTGTCATCCATACGGGAGGCCCGTATGCCGGTCTCCGGAAGTGGACGGAGGTCGGCGCGACCGGTGGTCTTCATGGATTCCATCACGGTGCGCACGCGGGAGGAATCGCTGTCGAGCAGGTAATAGAGGTAGCGCTCGAAATTGGAAGCGGCCTGGATATCCATGCTGGGGGCATGGCTTGGCTGCACGGTGCTCTGCCCGTAAATGCCGCTGGTGAAAAAGCGGTAGAGGATGTCGTTCTGATTGGTGGCCACCCGGAAGCCAGCGGCAGGCAGGCCCATCTGACGGGCCAGCCAGCCGGCGAGAACGTTTCCAAAATTGCCCGTAGGCACGACGAACTCGATTTTATTCCGTCCCTCCTCCGGCAGGCGCAGCCAGGCCCAAATGTAATACACACACTGAGCCAGGACGCGCGCGATGTTGATGGAATTCACCGCCGAGAGGTTCACGGCCAAGGCAAAGGCTGTATCGGCGAATGCCTCCTTCACCACGCGCTGGGCGTCGTCGAAGGTGCCCGGCACCGGGATGGCGAAGACGTTGGAGACGCCTGTGCACGCCATCTGCCGTTCCTGCAGCGGAGCGACGCGGCCCTCCGGATACAGGATGAACATGGTGATTCCCTCCTGGCCGAGGCACCCGTGAATGGCCGCGGAACCGGTATCGCCGGAGGTCGCCCCGAGCACGGTGAGCTTTTTGCCGGACTGCTTCACCTGCCGCTCGTAGAGCAGCCCCAGCAGTTGCAGCGCGAAATCCTTGAATGCCAGCGTAGGCCCGTGGAACAGTTCCAGCACCCACGTCCGGTCGTCGAGCGGCACCAGCGGCGCCACGTCAGGATGCGAAAAACCGCTGTAGGCCCGCCGGGTCATTTCCAGCCATTCGGGATGTGGAATTTCGGGGGCAAAGAGCGCGAAAAACTCCGCCGCCAGTTCCGCATACGACAACCGCTTCCAGTCATCCAGCCGCGCGCGGATGTCCGGCAGCACTTCCGGCAAATACAGTCCTCCGTCGGGCGCCAGCCCGGCCTCGACCGCTTTGGAGAAGGTCTGCGGTTCAGAAAGTCCGCGGGTGGAGTGGTAGCGCATAACGGTTAGCTTTTTGCGGACAACTGAAGGAAATACTCCACGCTGTCTGTCAGTGCACGCCATGAGGCGTCGATGATATTGTAGCTGACACCCACGGTGCTCCAGTTTTCCGTGCCATGACCGCTGTCGATGAGCACACGGGTCTTGGCGGCCGTGCCGAGGTGACCGTCGATGATCCGCACTTTGTAGTCCTCCAGTTTCATCTCCGTCACGCCGGGGTAACGCGCCACGAGGCCCTTCCGCAGGGCTCCATCGAGCGCGTTCACCGGACCATCGCCCTCTGCCACGGTGAGAACGGTTTCTCCATCCACCTTGAGCTTCACCGTCGCGATGCAACTCTCATATCCCCGCTCGGCATCCCGCCGGTAGCTGCATTCGTATTCCAGCGTCTCGAACAGTGGTTTGGTATCCGTCAACTGACGGCGGAGCAGCAACTCGAACGAAGCCTCCGCGGCCTCGAATTCGTATCCTTCGCTTTCGAGCCGCTTTACTTCGTTCAGCGCCGCGGCAGCAGCGGGCGCGCCTTTGTCCAGTTTGAACCCGAGCGCCTCCGCCTTCATCAGCACGTTGCTCTGACCGGACATGTCTGAAATGACGATGACCTGCTCGTTCCCGACGAGGGCCGGCTGGACGTGTTCGTAGGTGCGCGCCAGTTTTTGCACCGCGTGCACATGCAGGCCGCCTTTGTGGGTGAACGCTGCACGCCCCACGTAGGGAGCGCGAATATCGGGAGTGACGTTGGCAAGCTCATCCACATAAAGTGCGAGTTCCCGCAGTTTTGTCAGGTCGGGCGCGACGTTGAGGCCATATTTCAACTGAAGGTTGGCGATAATGGTCGTGAGATTGCAGTTCCCAACGCGCTCACCGTAGCCGTTGATCGTACCCTGCACCTGCACCGCGCCGCCGCGCACCGCCGCCAGCGCGTTGGCCACACCGACGCCGCCGTCATTGTGCGTGTGGATTCCCACGCCGCATCCGAGATGAGCCACCGCTCTCTGAGTGACTTCAAATACAAACTCCGGCATCGCTCCACCGTTGGTTTCACAGAGCACCACCAGATCAGCGCCGGCGTCTTTAGCGGCTTTGATGGTCGCCAGCGGATATTCCGGGTCCTCCCGGAAGCTGTCGAAGAAATGCTCAGCGTCGTAAAGAACTTCGCGGCCTTTGCTTTTCAAATAGCGCACCGTGTCCGCGATCATCGCCAGGTTCTCTTCCAGCGTGACGCGAAAAACTTCCGTCACGTGCAAAGGCCATGATTTTCCCACGATGCACACTGCCGGAGTCTTCGCATCGAGCAGCCGCTGCACCTGGACATCATCCTCCACTTTCGTGTTGCCCTTCCGGGTCATGCCGAAGGCGGTCAGGCGTGCGTGTTTCCACGTGTGGCCGGCGGCTTCGGCAAAGAACTGTTCATCCCGCGGGTTGCTGCCGGGCCAGCCGCCCTCGATGTAGTCGATGCCGAATTCGTCGAGCTTGTGCGCCACGCGCAGTTTGTCAGTGACAGAGAAATTGATGCCGGTGCCCTGTGTGCCGTCGCGCAGGGTGGTATCATAAAGTGTAACGGGTTTCATTCGTGTTGAATGGATAGGAAAAAGAGATGGAAAAACGAACCTCCTGGCCCTTTCCGGTGCCAATCACCACAGTCCCAGGAGGAGAAATCAGAAGCCGGGCTTGATCGCCAGCCCCTCCTGCCGCGTGCTCCGGCATCAAGCCGAAAACCCGCAGAGGAAGGGCGTGATAATAATCACTCCTTTGCGGGCGGGGATCGGAAAAATGCGGGCTGCGCGAAACATGAACGGCGCATAAGATACTCACATTCCCGGAATTGCAACGGGTTCCCCGTTTTGACGCGCTACTGCGCCTCCTCCGGGCTGATCCGCCGGCGAAGCCACCACTCCTGTGCCACCGCCATCAGCAGCAGCGTCGCGAGGGGCGCGAGGCCAATCTGCAGTTCCGGCCCGATCCAGGGAATGCGGGTTTGCCCGGCCACGAGATCGTACCGACCCGCCTCCAGGCCGGGAGAGCTCTTCGTGAGGGCGAGGCACAGGGTATTGGCGAAGATCAGCCCCGCGTGAATCCCGATGGGCATCCACAGCGACCGGGTGGCACAGCGGGCGCGAGCCAGAATGATGCCGATGGCGAGAAGGGTGAGAAACCGGGAGAAAAAGACCGTGGGGTCAGCGACTTTTTTGAAGACGACGCCGGTCATCTCCAGACCGGAGGTCCAGTGAATCCGGGACGTGGCAAACTGCTTGTATTCC
>DATAIE010000569.1:0-3616 GCA_036262875.1 Verrucomicrobiales bacterium | reverse complement strand
TCCCTTCGCCATGCGGTCGCGGATTTGTTCCGGCGAGTGAGTGCGCAGATAGTTGGCCGGTGAGGGACGCTCGTTTTCCGGCAGAGCATCCAGTTCATTTTTGCCGGGGTGCGCTTTTGCCCATTCCCGGAGAGCATTCCGGTCGGTGCTGTCCATCCACATCCATTGCTGCTGCCAGGAAAAAAAAGGGCTGCCCCAGCGGTCCATGGAGGCACCGCACCGCGGGCTGCACACGGCCACCCAACCGATGACGAGGGCCACCAGTCCCACAAAGTGATTCCGGCAGGTCCAGGATTCATCAGGAAGCCCGTGCCCCCGGCGCAGAACCTCACGCAGCCACCGGCACGAAGCGGCGAGAAACCACGCGGCCACAACGATCCATCCGGAGGTATCCGCAAGCCATGCAAATCCAGCCACCACGCCGAAGATCCCATGAAGCCAAACGCTGTTTTTCCGCAACAGCCGAAGGGCGCAGAGCCACGCGAGAAAGAAAAGAAGGTAATACAATAGATCCGGCCCGAACACGACGGCGCGAGGGAGCAGGACAAGAAACGCCGCGGGCAGCAGCATGAGCACTGCCGCGGGGGGACTCAGTGACGAGGCCGCCACGAGGCTCAAAAGCGTCAGGAGAATCCCCACGATCCACACGTGAATCCAAAGGCCCCGACGGAGAAGCGAAGGGTCCTCCTCCATGACGGCATTCTCCTGAAAGGGATGGTCGCCGGCGGCGAAGCGGGAGATCACCCACGGCCAAAGAGCTCCCGTTTCACCGTCCGTGCGGCAGGGCAGCCACCGGATAAACCGGTCCATGACGCCGGCCTCCGCTTCGCCCTGCTGCCCGGCGCGCGCATTGAGGGCGAGATTGACACGGTGTTTTTCCTCCGTGCTCATGACCGGCACCGCGGAAGTCTCCCGTGACCGGGATTCATTGATGAGTGTGGATGCCCGGTAAATGAAAGCGAACACCAACACCGCCAGCAGCACGAACGAGACCGCAAACGAACCCCATGCCGGTCCGGGTGGCAATATCGTCAACCCCGGATCGTTCATCAGTTCCTGTTGGCGGCGGGGCGAAAACGACACGGGGGAGTGATAGAGAAGACACGGCGGATTCAACCAAGGATGTTGGTTCCGGACAGGCTGCCCCCGTGAAAGGAAAGCCCGCCTCATCACCGCCTCATGTTTCGCTGCTCATGCACCTCATTTGAACTATTGAGCAGAGAATGATTGCAAGGACGGCAGACCGCGTGCTAGCTTCGCGACCCCGTTTTCCCCGCCCCCTATCATGGATGTTGACCGCCCCACCCAGGCTTTTCTGACCCGTTTTCCAGATCCCATTACCCGCGAAGCTGAGCGCCTGCGCAGCATCGGGGCCGTGAAGCAAATTTTTGGAGGCCCGTCCTTTGTGCATGCCCGGGTGGAGGACGGAAGCGACGTCTACCACATCACGCTGAAACGAACGGTGTCCGGCTGGGAGTGGACGGTGCAGGGCCCCGAGGATCAGCATCCCGCCGCAGTGGCTGCGGTGATGCAGGAGCGCGTAGCGCTGGGCGACAAACTCCCGGAGAGTCCCAATGAAACGGAAGGAGTCTCTCTGACCGAGCGCATCGAGGCGCGTCTCGGACGCCCGCTGGTCCTGCATGAGGACGTCTTTGTGGAGAAGCTGGAGAAGCGCTACCGGCGCTACCTGCTGGAACAGAAGATTTTCGACACGGACCTGGTCCGCCTCAATCCCAAATGGCCGGTGGAGAGTTATGAGCCGCTGACTCTCTGGCCGGAGCCCCCCAGGGACATCGTGGAGTTCTGGAACTACATCGCCGCTGCCTTTGAGAAGCGGAAGCTGCCGTCGCCCCGGTTCATGGAGGCCGTGACGCAAAAGGAACAAACCAAAGAGCAAATGCGGGAATGGGAGCGCCAGCGCGAGCTGGACATGTGGCAGAGCCGCATGGAAAAACTGGCGGCGGACCGCGAAACGTCTGCGCATGAAGGCGAGCTCCGGGCGATGATCACCACCCGCGACGTAAAGCTGCAATACCGCCGCACCGATCTGCTCGAAGGCCCCGGGACGTGGGCCTCCATCAACGGCAATCTCGGGCTTTCACAACTGCGGGAGGATGTGGGCTCGGGAGCCATCCACCTGTCTCCGCTCAGCGAAGCTCTGCTCATGCAATGGTGCAGCCACTGGCCGGAGGGCGACGCGCCGCCACCGGGGCTGCCGCTGGAATCTGCGCGGGACCGTACGTTCCTCGGCCGTCTCCTGCGTCAGCCCGCGCTATCCGCGCTCGTGGTGTCGCTGGATGAACTGCCTTACCAGCACAGTCCCGAGGTGCTGCGCTGGACCTGTGAAGAGCCGGAGGAGGATGAAGACAAGGACGTGTGGTATCTCCAACTGACCACGCCCGACGGCCTGTCCATTCCCTACGCCATGACGGCGCTGCCCGGGCCGCAAACGCTGTATTTGTCCGACGACTCGATCTACGCCGGCCCCCAGCCGTGGATGGACGGAGCCGAGGCCGTGCCCCGCAGCCCCGTGCCGCGGGAAGTGCTGGAAAGCGCTCAGGGGATCGAATTCCTCAGAAAACTGGGCATCGCTCTGCCGGAAAGCCTGCGCAGCCGCGTCATGGAAGTGACCATGCGCCCGCGCCTGAGCCTGCGCCTGGCCAAACGGGGACCCACGCCGGATTCCGAAATCGTCTTTGCCGAAGTCACCGCTTCCGACGCGGATGGTCTGCGCGCGGAGGTCCTCGAACGGGACACCTGGCAGGTCACGGAATCCAATGCCCCGGCGGATGGCCGTGTGCCGTGGTTTGACCGGCGCCCGCTTTATCCCATCGCGGGATTGATGGATGACCTCGGCATGGCATGGGATCATGGCGGAAAACAATTCCGCGCGCGCCTGACCAAAACGTTTCCGGAGAAATTCGTGAAATGGCTGGACCGCATGCCTCCCGAAGCGGAGGTGGAACTGGATGAGGAATTGAAGTCACTGCGCGCCGATCCGGTGAAGGGCAGTGTCCGCTTTGAACTGAGCGAGGCCGGGGAGATCGACTGGTTCGATCTCAAGGTGCTGGTGGATGTGGAGGGCATGGACCTGACGCGCGCTCAAATTCGCGAACTCGTGGAGGCCCGCGGCGGCTTCGTGCGGATGCCTCAGGGCGGATGGCTGCGGCTCTCTCTCAATCTTTCCGGCGAGCAGGAATCGGCCATCGGTCACCTGGGGCTTGATGTCTACGACCTCTCGGGAGAGACGCACCGGATGCACGTGCTGCAGCTTGCCGATCCGCAGGCGGCCGATGTGTTCGACCCGGAGGCATGGAACCGCATCGCCGATCGCGCGAGCCGTCTGAAGCTGCAAATCAGGCCGCCCGTGCCCGCAGGATTTCAACTCGAGCTGCGGCCCTATCAAGTCGAGGGCTTCCACTTCCTCGCGTATCTCACCTCGAACAACTTCGGCGGTCTGCTGGCCGACGACATGGGTCTCGGTAAAACCGCGCAGGCGATTTGCTGGATGCTGTGGCTGAGAGAGAAAGCCGCGCAGGACGCGGATGGGAATCCGGTGGATGTGCCGCCGAGCCTCGTCGTGGCTCCCAAGTCGGTGCTCGATGTGTGGGCCGGT
>DATAIE010000568.1:0-7342 GCA_036262875.1 Verrucomicrobiales bacterium | reverse complement strand
AGTAAGGCCTGATTCGGGAATTTACGATGCAAAGCTGTATAGGGAAAAGCAGGCAGATATCGAAGGGTCCCGGAGGCGGTTCTATTCATGACTTTCGTTTGGAGCGTGCCCGTGGTTTCTTCGTTGCAGTCTGCTCCTTTGGCGGGACCAGCATTTCACTTCCGCCATCGATTCCAAAAACATCTCCAAAGTCCAGCCCTGCCAGGGCCGCGCTGCGGGCGTCGTCCACCGCAGCCGGAGCGGTTAGATGGCCGATGGCCTCCACCGCGTTTGCCGCGACCATTTCGTTAGGATCCACGCCCCGCAGGGTGAAGAGAAGGGCGGGCTGCTCGTCCAGGCGGCTGCCGACGGCATACAGGGTGGCCGCGAGATGTTTGCAGAGGCCCGCGTGATCCGGACAGGTGCAACTGAGCTTCATCTCCCGGGGAGCCGGAAAGAGGCCGCGGTCCGGGTCGGTCACCTCTCTCATCACCTCGTCGCTGAGCGCCCCGGACAGCAGTTCCACCAGGCCGCCGATGCGCCCCTGGCATCGTTTCTTGAGGTCCTCCCATGCCGGAGGGGCCAGCGGTTTGATGTTCACCATGACCTCGTAAATACGCGTCCCTGCCACCGTCGAGACGACTCTGCCCTTCTCGATACTGAGGTCCAGCACCTTTCCTGAACGGAAGTAACTGCGCCCCCGCGGCATACGGCTTTCGTAGTCGCTGTAGGCCATGAGATTCCGGTTCCACGCCTGCCCCCAGAAAGAGGTGCTCAGCGTCCGGCTATTTACCGGCACGGCAGCGCGCAGGGATTCTCCCTTCGCGCGGCGCTTCTCCAGTTCCCTTTGCACCCTGGCCTCCTCAGCGGGACGGTCGCTCGACCAGCCATAGTATCCGCCGTCATATCCATCATCATAGATGATGTCGTCACGGCGGATGGAAACGGGGCGGCGGGCGGGCATGGGGTCAGTATAGGCACCATTCCTGCGGGGCAACGGTTTCCACCCCAGGCCACAGCGAAATACAGGGCATGGAAACGAGACACATAAAAACCGCGGCGGGCGGCGCTTAGGCTGAGAACTCACTTCTTTCACCTTGCCTGAGGAACCTACCAGCGAATGGGAAGCGTGGATTGCCGAAAATGCATCCCGTTTTCTGCTCTTTGCCCGCCAGCAAACCCGCAGCGAACATGACGCTGAGGATGTGCTCCAGGACGCCCTGGTGGAATCCTGGCAGCGCAGCGGCGGAAGACCGGAATCCGCGCTCGTTTTTGCCACCATCCGCCGCCGGGCGATCGACCTCGGCCGTCGCCATGACCGCCGCACCCGGCGGGAGGAGGCCTCGGCCCCGGAAAACGATGTGTGGTTCGACTCGGCGGTGAATGACCGGGAAACCGCCATGCTCCTCGAAGAGGCCGTCCGCACGCTCCCCCGGGAATTGAGTGAAGTCATCACCTTGAAAGTCTGGGGCGGCCAGACTTTCGCCGAACTCGCCGTCACTCTCGGCATCCCGCAGGGCACCGCCGCCACCCGCTACCGCACCGCTCTGACCCAGCTTCGCAAATCCCTCACCCCCGTGCTGCTATGAATGAGCCTGAAGACAACGATCCCGCAGCTCTCCTGCTCGCCCGCATCCGTCCGGCCGCCCCTTCCGCAGAACTGATGCAGAGGCTGCTCGCCGCCCGTCCCGCACCGGCCTTCACACGCGCCCCGGAAAGGAAAGTCATCCGTTTTCTGCCCCGCCTGGCCACCTGCGCGGCGGCATTTGCCATCGCCGGCACCGCCGCATGGTTCCTGCTCCCCCGGGACAGCCAGGAAGTGGCGGCCACCCCTCCTCCCGCCGCTCAACAGCCACAAGTCACCTCGCTCCGCTTCCTTGCTCCGCAGGAGAGCAGCCAGGAACTCCTCGGCGTGCGCGATCTCGGTTTTGCCCGCGATGCGCAGAATCGTCCCGTTCGTCTGATGCACGCCACCTGGCGCGACGATGACACTTACCGCCAAGGCGACAACGCCCCTCCCGTGCGCGAGTCCCGCGTCCGCGACGAGATTCTTCCCGTCGTTCTCACCACTTATTGAGTTTCAAAATTATTCTCCACGTCATGAAGACCAGACTGCTTTCCCTCGCTGTCCTCGGCTGCGCCCTGTGCTCAGCGCAGGACGCCCCCGCCCCGGCGGCGGCACCCGAAAACAAGCCCGATGCTAAACGCAGCGCTTCCAGCGCATCCTCCTCCATCCAGGCCGGCAGCGGAAAGATCGTGATGGAAACCGAGGTGAACGGAAAAAAAGAAACCCGTGTCATCGACCTCAATGATCCCGCCACCGCAGCCTCCATGCAGGGAAAGGTGGTCATCACCACAGATATCGACGGCAAAAAAGAAACCCGTATCGTCGATCTCAAGGATGCCGGAAACATCATGGCTCCCTTCCTTTTTGAGGAACGCCCTCCTGTGCGCACCGGCATGATCACCTACCTCGGGGTGGCCGCCATCGAACTGCCCCGCGAAGTGAGTGCCCAGGTGCCGCTGCCGCTTGAAACAGGCCTGCTGATCGGCGCCATCGCCCCCGGCAGCCCGGCAGCAGCAGCCGGTCTCAAGGAAAGCGACGTCCTGAGCAAGTTTGACGACCAGATCCTCATCACTCCCCGGCAACTGGCTGTCCTCATCGCCAATCATAAAGAGGGGGATACCGTCAAGCTCACCTATTACCGCAAGGGTCAGCCCGCTGCGACAGATGCGGTTCTCGGCAAGCACGAGGCCCCCGCCCCCGTCGCCGCGTCCAATCCGCTCGCCCGTATCACCCGGCATCTCCTGAAGGTCGGCCCGGACGGCAAAATCATCCAGGATCCCGCGACCCCGGGTTCTCCCTTTGGAACTTCCAAAGGCATTGAAATGTCTTCCGCAGAACTCCAGAAGTTCCTGGACCAGTGCCCTGCTCAGATCCGAGCGGATATCGAAAAGGCGATCCGCTCCGCAAAGCCTCTGGCCCTGCCCGTGCCTCTCGCGCCTGAGAACGCTGAACTCCCCGCCGAAAAACCCGCCGCGCCGAAATAAGGCCCCAGGCGGGGAATGGCAAGAAAGCTTGGAATCCGTTGAAGCCGGTGGCATAGTGCCGCGGCAGCCTGCAACCGGCTGCTTCCCTCTATGAAACTCCTCCACCTGCTTTCCACTCTCTTGATTGCGGCGATTCCTGCCTCCGCGGCCGATCAAAAGAAACCGCCGGCCAAAAAACCGGAGCCCGCCAAAAAAGTGGATCCGCTGAAGAAGCCGGACGCCACGAAGAAGCCGCCCGCCAAACCCGCGCCCCCCGGCAGAACGGATATGGTGGACGAGGATCTCGTCGCGCTCTTGAAGCCGTACGACAAAAACGCCGACTATCAAATCGACGTAATCGAATTTGGCGCGATCGAAGCGGATTTCAAAAAGAAGCCGTTTGGTCCGCTCAAGCAGTTCGATAAAGCGAAGGACGGCAAACTGGACGCCATGATTGACCGGACCTACATGAACGTGAAGCTCGGGAGCGCAGCCCCCAAAAAGGCTCCCGTCAAAAAAGCCGAGGCACCAAAACCAGCCCCCGCTCCCGCGCCGCCTCCCGCACCACCGGCCCCTGAGACGAAAAAACCAGGATGACACCGGCTCCGCCTGCGGCTTTCCAGGGGCTTTGCATCGAACAATGAGCACCGTCCCGCCTCCCATTCCACTTCCCTGCCAAAAGTGTGGCGGTGAGTTTGTCAATGAGGGGCTCGCGATGACCTGCCGGGTATGTGGACGCCGCTGGCACCCGGAGTGCGGCATAGGCGTGAAACTCTGCCCCCGCTGCACACGGCCTCTTGAATCCATCGACGCCGTTCGTTTCACCGCCGAAAACCGCATCAACCGGCGGCGCACCGCATGGCTGGCGATTCCCGCCACCTGCGCAGGCGCGTGGGCCCTGACTGTGGCCTGCTTCGTCCTCGTTTTCACCCATTTGGGAATTTCGCACGGAAGACCGTGGTTTTTTGAACCATGGTGGATCGCGGTCGTCACAGTCGCCGCAGGAACTTCCGCGGCTCTTTGGGTGCGCTTTTTCCGCTTTCGCATTTTCCGTGAGGGGATCATCGCCACCCTCACCGGCATGGCCGCATCACTGCTGGTCATGCTGGCCGGCGTCCGGGATGCACCGCCCGTCGAGGACGCGGCCTTGAAGCTGGGCTCCATTGCCATCGGTTTGTTTGGCTCCACCCTCGCATCCACCATCCGCTGGGAGAAAATGCCGCAGCGCTGACTCAGGGCGCGCCGGGTTTTCCAAAACGCTCCTCCAGGAGCTTCCACTCCGCTGCATCCATTTCCCAGTCGCAGTAGATGGCGACGCCCCGGTACTGATCCGGAAGCGAATCAAAACGCATCAATCCGGCATGAATTCCCGCAAGACCATTCGTGAGGTTTTCCACTTCCGGATGGTGATATTCGACTCCCTTGTCATCATAAGCCGCCAGCCCCAGCAGCACCGGGCGTCCCTCACTCCACTTCAGGATTTCCTCCGTCCAGTCCGCCATGAGTTTTTGATAGGGCTTCTGAAAGCGCACTCCGGTGTCATACATCATCACCGCAAGGTGATCACATCGTTTTGCCACTTCCCGGAAATAGGCCTCATTCCAGTGAACATCCTGCGATGGCTGCCACCACGTGGGCGGCGGATAAGCGGCCACTGATAACTTCCTTCCCGGCGGCAGGGCCGCCCTCACTTCGTCCAGCACCGTCAGATAGGATGCCGTCCCGGAGGTCATCGGCTCGATGTTGATTTGCACGCCGGCGAGCCGCGGATGCGCTTCCAGTAAACGGCGGACGCCTGCCGCGAAGTTTTTGCGCCACGGTTCATATCCCATCCAGCCGTCAAGATACATGCCGCCCACCCACGGCCACACCCGGGCCGGCTGAACGGCATCGAGAAACTTCTCCGTGCTCGCAGCATCCACGGGCGGGAGGGCACCGGTGGAATCGAGGGGACAAAGATGAGGAAAGAGATCGCGAATGCCGTGTTCCCTCACCCGCGCTGTAAGGGCCGTCAGCGCCTCAGGTGAACGGTATTTCGGCTTTTCCGCCTCTTTCCCATTCGAGGAAAACCACTCATCTCCTCCCATCCAGCCATGGGCCAGCCACAGACCATTTTCCCCGCGGTCGTGCCGTCCGTCACGGATGTCCTCACCTGGCGTCCAGAAAAGCCAAAAAATGCCGCCCGCCACCGCCAGCACAGCGAGGTCTATCAACGCCCGCTTCACCGAAAAAAACACGCGCAACCGGCTTCGGGGCTTTTTGACCGGAGTATTTTCAGGGGGGACGGACACTTCCAAGGAGTGCACCGCTTCGGCCCAAAAAGCAATCGCCCGGGGCTCTCCGTTTTCCACCCTCAAAATTTCCCAGTGGAAACCCGGATAACGCCCGGTATGAGGTTGGATGGCCCGCAATCACATCGCCGTCATCGACTTCGGCTCGCAGTACACGCAACTCATCGTGCGGCGGATCCGCGAGCTCGGCTTCTTTTCAAAGCTCTATCAGCCGTCGGACCTGATCTCCTCCGGAGAACCCGCCGCCGTCATTCTGTCCGGCGGGCCGCGCAGTGTCTCGGAAGCCGGCGCTCCGGACATCGATCTCGAATACCTGCGGTCGCTCAATGTCCCGGTGCTGGGGATCTGCTACGGGATGCAATTGCTCAGCAAGCGCCTCGGCGGATACGTCGCTCCCGGAAACACCCGGGAATATGGCCCGGCCCGCCTCCTGCCCTGCCTGCTGGAATCTCTTTTTTCGGGTCTCTCGCTGGACTCGCAAATCTGGATGAGTCACTCGGACACGGTCAAGGAACCGCCGCCGGGATCCACCATCGCCGCGACCAATCAGGACGGAGTGCCCGTGGCGTTGCAGTTCGCGCCCCAGTGGTTCGGGATCCAGTTCCACCCGGAGGTCAGCCACTCCCACGAAGGGATGAAAATCCTGGCCAATTTCCTGAAACTGGCACCCGCTGCCGAACCCTTTCGGATGGAGAGCTTCAAGCAGGAACTGATTGCCATGATCCGCGAGCGCGCCCACGGCCGGGAGATCGTTTGCGGCGTCAGCGGCGGAGTGGACAGCACCGTGCTCGCCGTTCTCCTTAAAGAGGCGGAGGTGCCTCACCGGGCCATTTTTGTGGATACCGGATTGTTGCGCAAGAATGAGGCAGAGGACGTCCAGGCACAGTTCCGCCAACTCGGGGTGAATATCCAGACCGTGAGTGCCGGGCCGCGCTTTCTCGCGGCACTCGCCGGGGAAACCGATCCTGAAAAGAAGCGGACGATTATCGGTAATCTCTTTATCGATGTGTTCTGGGAGGCCGCGGACAACGTGGATATTCTCGCCCAGGGCACGCTGTATCCGGACGTCATCGAGAGTGCCACGAGCGGCAGTATCGCCAGCAAAATCAAGACCCACCACAACCGCGTGGACCGCATCATGGACCTCGCCAAAGAGGGCCGCGTGCTGGAGCCGCTTTCGGAACTCTTCAAGGATGAGGTCCGCGCGCTCGGACGCACCATGGGCATTCCGGACGATATTCTTAACCGCCACCCTTTCCCCGGCCCCGGCCTCGCGGTCCGCTGCCCGGGCGAGGTGACGGAGGAAAAACTCCGCATCATCCGCGATGCCGACGCCATCTGGATGGGCATGCTGAAATCCACCGGATTGTATCACAAAGTATGGCAGGCCTGCGCCACGCTCATCCCCGTCAGAACCGTCGGCGTCAAAGGCGACGAACGCAGCTACGAGTTCGCCATCAGCCTTCGGGCCGTCACCAGTGAAGATGCCATGACCGCTGACTGGGCCAAGCTCCCGTGGGATTTTCTCGGCCAGGTCTCAAACGCCATCCTCAATGGCGTGAAGGGGATCAACCGCGTCCTCTACGACATCTCCACCAAGCCGCCCGCCAGCATTGAGTGGGAGTGAAGACTGGAGAGGAAAGCGGCCTCCTGAATACCAGGCCCGGCCCGGCCGCGGCTTTCCCGGTATGGTTCTGCCTCCTGTTCACTGGCTGCGGCGGGAAGCCCGCATCCACCGGCAGTCCGGCGTCGTTCTCGGTGATCTCCGCCGTCGCCCGGCATTCGGGAGATCATGTGCATGTCACCATCACCGTGAAGGTGAAGAACAGCGGCACTGCCACGCTCACACTCGCTCCTCCCGCTGCGCAACTCTGGATCGGAAAGGAACCCGTTCCTCCCTTTATCGCTCCCGGCACAGGCCCGGCAGTCATTTCTCCGGCTACTGAATCCGAAGCCGATACCCACTGGTGGCTGGAAAATCCGGCGACTACCGCAGCCCTGGAGCTGGAAATCAACGGCACCCGCCAACCGGTGTCTCTGAA
>DATAIE010000567.1:0-4391 GCA_036262875.1 Verrucomicrobiales bacterium | reverse complement strand
AAGACGGATGCTGCTCTTGGTCTCACCATTGGCGATGACCGACGCCACGAACGGCGCGTGCACGAAGGCCTCCATCACGGCCTGCGGATTCTTCGTCGCTACGAGAAAATCGAGATCGTGCACGGTTTCCTTGCCGCGGCGGAACGATCCTCCGACCTCCGCCCGGGAGGTGTCGGGCAACCCGCGGAGAAACTCGAGAATCTGCATCACAGCGGGAGCGGCATCATCCACGCGGAAGATATCCGCGTGCTGTTCCCGGAAGGCGATGGACTCGAGCAGTTTGACGACGGTCTTCTCTCCGAATCCTGACAACTTCGCGGCTTCGCCCGATTCGCAGACCCGTTTCAGGTCAGCGACGCTGGAGACGCCCAGTTCCTTGTGAAGCGCGGCGATTTTTTTCGGTCCCAGGCCTCCCACCTCGAACAGCTCGAAAATGGAAACGGGAAACTCAGCCTTCAGCCGTTCGTAAAAGGCCAGTTCTCCTGTCGTCGCCAGTTCGTGCAGCTTATCCCGCAAGGCCTCCCCGATTCCTTTGATGCCGGCCAGTTGGTTGTCACGGGCCAGTTGCACGATGTCTCCCGGATGCCCCTGCACGACTTCCGCGCCGGTGCGGTAGGCGCGCACTTTGAAGGGGTTTTCGCCCTTCAACTCAAGAAGGAGGGCGATCTTTTCGAGAACATCGACAAGCAGTTCGCGGGTCATGAAGAAAGCTAACGCAGAACAGGTGGGGCTTGTAAAGCCGGGCCCCAGCGTGATTGCGCCGGCCGGGCTGTGTATTTTGGATGTTACGCAAATGCGTACCGAACAGAAGGCCGGTTCATCCGCTCTCTCCTGATGAACCGGCTACCCGCGGTTCACCATTACCAAGTGTCCCTATGAAAGCTTATGTCGTCCCCGGCGTTCTCAGTATCCTTCTTTTGCTCACCTGTCCTCTTTCCGCCCGCATTTGGACGGATATCGACGGAAAAATAGTCGACGCAGTGCTCGTCACCGCTGATGAAACCACCGTCACTGTCCGGCTGCCCAATCTGAAAACGAAAGTGATCAGCCTGGAATCCCTGTCCGGTGTGGATACCCAGTATGTCAAAGCGTGGCTGAAAGCGCATCCGCCCAAGGCGGCTCCGAAACCCATCGTGCCCGTCAAGCCGCTTTCCACGGACAAACCGTCGGCGACGGACAAGCCGCCAACCGCATTGAAGCCGCTCACCCCGGAGGGCACTACCACCGGGCCGATCGGCCTGCAGGAAAAAAACGCGGGGCCGGTGGGATTCGACGGCGCGTGGCCGGACAGCGCTCACGTGCCGGAGGAGCTGAACATTGAGACAGTCAAAGAGGACGATGCCTCCTCGACTTTTGTTTACCGGAGCACGCACTTCGAGTTCACCAGCAATGTGCAGTTGAGGCCGCGCCTGGTTTCCGCCTGTGCCAAAGTGTTTGAAGCCACCCACGAACTGCTGCGGCTCCTGCCGCTGAACCACCGCACGACCGCGGACGGGAAGAGGCTGTTCCCGGTGCTGCTTTTTGAAACCTACGAGCAATACGTTAGGGCGGGCGGTCCGTCGGGCTCCGCCGGGGTTTGCATTGAGCGGAGAAATGTCATCCGGGTTCTGGTGCCGCTGAAGAGTCTTGGCGTGAAGAAAGTCGGCAAGGACTACTCGGTGGATCCTGGGGACAAGGACTATCACGTGCTGTCGCACGAGATCACCCATATGATCATGGAGCGCGCGGTGAAGCAGGCCAGCTGGTACATCGAAGGGTCCGCCGAGTATGTGGCGCACACCCCTTATACCGGGGGGCGGTACAAAGTGGCCGTGAACAAGTCCTCCATCGTTCTTGCGGTGACCTCCTACGGAAAGGACGGCAATGGCGGGTCCGCACTGGGCAAAGAACTCAAGATGCCCCCGCTCGAACGCTTTATGACCCAATCCTATGAGGAGTTTCTCAGCAACTCCCGTTTCAACTACGGGATGGGCTGTCTTCTCACGTATTACTGGTATCACCTGGACGGCAAAGGCGACGCCGCACGCATCAAGGAATACCTCAAATCCCTCCAGGCCGGCGACCCGGAAGAGAAGGCGCGTGAAAAGCTGCTCGACGGACGCTCCTGGGCGCAGATGCAGGAGGACTTCGCCAAAGGAATGAGAAAGACAGGAGTGAAGATCGAATACAAAGCGTAGCCACCCCTTTGTTCCCGGCCTTTCGCGTTTCGCTGCGCCTGACAGTTCTGTGTTCCGGACTGCTGCTGGGCCGTGCAGTGGAGGGTCACGTTGTAAAGCAGCTCTACGCAAAGTTCACCGCGGGAACGGACAAATGGCAGGCCGATCTGAACATGGATGCCGGCTATGCGTGGCCCGCATACCGGGATGATCCCAATTCACCGCAGCCCACCCTGGAATGGCTGGAGGCGCGCCCGCCCAAAGACTTTGCGGTGCTCCGCCAGGAGTCCGAGGCTCTGCTGCGGCGGCATTTGGACTTCCGCGGCGACGGTGCCCCCCTGACGTGGACCTGCCGGTTTCCGGATTTTGACAGCTTCCCGCCGGACTTCCCCGAACTCCTCGGCGGAGGTGCCTTTCTGACTGTGCGGATCGAGGGCCCGCTTCCGCCGCCGGGCGCGAAGCTAACCGTTAGTGAATTGACGGGGCAACTGCCGGACTTTGTTTTCCAAACAGGCGAGGATCAGTTTCCGACGCTGGAACCTGGAAAAACCGTCAGCCTCTTTGAATCGCCCCCGGCAACGAATACGCCGGAGTCTGTACGGGCATTCGGGCACAGTTTCGTCCGCGTCCTGACCACGGACTGCGTTTTAGCCATTTTCGCAATCGCCCTGGCGGAACGCCGCCGGCGTCCTTGGCTCCTGCGACTGCTCTGTTACATCACGGGCAGCACGGCAGCCTGCTGGCTGGTTGGCAGCGGGACGGTTCCTGTTTCCCCGTCTCTCATTCGCCCCGCCACCCCGCTGGGCCTCGTCTTCGTCGCGGCGGCCAACCTGTGGAATGGTTGCCGGTGTCACCTCCGCCTCCTGCTGGTCCTCGCGGTGAGTCTGGTGCATGGAGCGGCCTTCGGGATGGCCCTCGCTCCGTCATCATCTGTGCTCATCGCGTCGATCACCGGGATCGAATGCGCCGCCATAACGGTCTCTGTAGCTTCCGCATTGTGTTTCCGTCTTCTGACGCGGCAGTCTCTCGATGCGCGTCCTGGCCGGGGGCTGAACTTGATCCTCCTGCTCACCGGCATCGCGCTCGCAGCCCAGCGGCTCCTTCACTGAGCGCACGCTCACGGCGTGAGCCACACCTTCACACGGCAGAAACGGCGCGCGGCATTCTGCGGCAGGACGGCGATAACGGACTGGTCGTTCCCAACGACATCCTCCGCTGCCGGGAGAAGGCTCCACGGGCCCGCAAGATCGTCGGATATCTCGACAGCGTAGTGGCGGGTCCGCCCGGCGAAGCCGGCACCGGTCGCCTTTTGGGCGGTGAACGTAACTTCGATCTCATTTCCATTCATCGCGATGTCCGGCAGGAAAGTGGAGCCGGAGAGCAGAGGCTGCGTGCCAAAAACGTATTCCTGTTCGTTGGTGTATCCATCTCCATCCGGATCTGCCGCCGGACCTGAAATCGCGGGATCGCTGCTTTGCCCGCCCGGGAACAGGGCTGTTCTCCATTCAGAGTAGGAATCGACGTCTGAACCGACCGTCAAGGTGGCCGGAGTGGAGTCTACCGTGCCCGCGGGATTGGCCACGGTCAGCACATAGTTGCCCGCCATCGGCGGCTGAATGCTGGTGATGGCGAGATATGGCGAATTCGTGGCATTGACCCCGCCGGCCAGTTCACAGTTGAACAGAAAATCGGCAGAGGACGGGCTCCGGTTCATCGCTTGAACGGCCAGCAAATTTCCGCCCTGGCGGAGCAGGCCCACATACGGCGAAACATCAAAATCCCGAAAGGTCACCGGACCGGCCCCGGTGATTTCCACGCTGGCGCCGCTGTTCCACGCGAGGGGATCCGGCTTGTTCAGACTGGCGATTTCCGTCCCGTTAAGCCACGCCACAAACCCGTCATCGCACTGCACCCGCAACGTGAGAAAACTCAACGTCTCCGTGCCGGAAATACTGAAGGGCATCCGCAGATGGATCGCCGACGGCTTTGGCGGAGTGGCACTGCCAAACATGAGCGTCTGCAGGTTGCCCGTGCCTGCCACAAAGTGCGGCGCAAAGGAGCCTCCGATACTTCCGTTGGAGTCGTATCCGATGCCGCCGGCTACTGAGGTCCACGCGGGATCGGAAATGGAGTCAGGGTCCGTCGATTCCACAAACGCATCCCCGCTGCGCCAGGCAGCCCCGGGATCGCTCGTGGGTGCCGCACGGAACCTGCGCGCATCGCTCCGTGTAAAAA
>DATAIE010000566.1:0-2447 GCA_036262875.1 Verrucomicrobiales bacterium | reverse complement strand
CCCGCCCCCGTCCAGGTATGAGTGGAAGCTGCCGCACGGGGGATGACACCGGGGAAGAGGAAACCGAAAAGGCAGGCGAACAGAGGAAAGCGCATTGATTGCAAAGTGGTCAGAGTGAAACGACGAAAGGAGTGGTGAACCCGGGGAGGGCGCGGTACCGGTTCCGAAGCAATACGGGAATTTCTCCTGCGGGGTGTCCGCTCCTTTTCAAACCTGCGGCAGAGAGTGATGCGCATATTGCTGGTACGAATTGAGTTTTGTATGCGGGCAAACCAACCCGGAGAAGCCACCAGGACGGGAATCCATCAGGGCCAATTCAGCTTTCGCCGGTAAGATTGGTTTGTGACGGAGATTTGCGAAAATCCCTCCGCCTCTCTCCGTTTATTCCTTCGTTATGCGCGTTCTCCTTTCCTTCCTCCTCACCCTTTCCAGCCTGCCTCTCCAACCATGCCATGCCGGTGAAACGGCACCCGTCTGGAAGACTAACAAAATTGAAGGAGACCCCCTTTTCTTCATTCAGACGGAGGACGGGAAGTCCACCGCGGCCTTTCTCCAAACGCCTTCGGAGGCACCGGTGATCCGCAGTGCCACGCTGGAGGTGACTTACGAGGCCGGAAAGGATTATGAATGGACGGCCGGTTCGCGGGAAGTGAAGCTAACTAAAAATTCGCGCATTCCGTTCACAACTGCCGCAGCCCTGCATCCGGCTCCGAAATCTCCGCACAGCTATAGTGCATTCCGCGACGGGAAGTCCTGGATGCTTTTTGGCGAGGGACGCTACTTTCACGACCTCCAGTGTGTGGCTTCCTATCCGGCAAAGGATGAATGGAAAGGCCCGCAACCGGCTCCGGCCCCTGACATCCAACTGGCGAACGTCAGGAAAAAGCTCAAAGCCTCCGCGCCCGTGAAACTTGTCACGCTGGGCGACAGCATTTCCACCGGTGCGAATGCCTCCGGGAGCGCGGGTGCTCCGCCCATGCAGCCCGGTTATCCCGATCTCGTGGCCCGGGGGCTGGAGGCGCGGTTTGGCTCGAAGGTGAGCGCAAAAAATCTCTCGGTGGGCGGAATGGATTCCGCGTGGGGATTGAAACAAGTGCCCGCTGTTTTGGCCGAGGCGCCGGACCTCGTGATCCTCGCCTTTGGCATGAACGACGCCTCGGGACGGCGTAAGCCTGCCGACTTCTCCGGGATCATCAAACAGACGGCGGATCAAATCCATGCGGCCCGCCCGGAGTGTGACATCATTCTGGTGTCGCCGATGACCGCAAACCCCGAGTGGTCGCATTCCGCTCCGGACTTGTATCCCGCCTACGCAAAAGTGCTGGCGGCGCTGGCCGGTCCCGGCTGTGCCATGGCGGACGTGACAGCGGTATGGACGGCGGTGCTGGAAAAGAAGCCCTATCTCTGTCTGAGCGGCAACGGGCTGAATCACCCTAACGATTTTGGCCACCGTCTCTACGCCGATGTGGTTCTTGCCACGGTGGGAAACAAATGAGGTTGCCCGTCCGCCCTATCGTGGCGGAGGCGGAGGAACGGAAGAGGCCTGGCTGGCGGGAGTTTCCGCAGCAGGCTGGGCAGGGGCAGGTTTGCCTGCTGTCGCATTGGCTTTGGGCGAAGAGCCGGGACCCTTGGGATCGTCGACATCCTGCTGGATACGATTGAGCGCTGACTGGAAGTTCTCGATGGCCGGAGTGAGGATCGTCTTCACCTCCGCATTAGAAGCGAGGGCTTTCACGGCGGAGCGGGTTTGCTCCGCAACCCGGCGGGAGGTGACCTCAAGATCGGGGTCCTTTGTCAGTTTTGCCTGAATCTCCGGAGTGGGGCGGCCCATCTTCACCAGTTCCTCTCCGGCGGTGATGGCGTCTTTGGTAATGGCCTCCAGTTGATTGAGCGCGAGAGCGGCGGTGCCGGCGTCCGTGGCTCCGGAAAGCGCGTCGGCATAGCGGCTCAGCACATTGAGCAGTTTCATCTGCGCCGCGAGGTGCTGGTCGTATTTCGAGGCGGCAGCGGGCTTGCCTGGTGCTTTGGCGGGAGTCTTCGCCGGAGTGGTTGCCTTCGGCTTAACGGCCTTTTTTTCCTGTGCGAAGGAGCTCCCGGGTTGCCCGAGAAGAGCCGCCGCCATCAGTGCCAAAACATAACGAGATTTCATAAATCCTAAAATTACACCATATTCAATATCCTCAAGGCCAAATCTTACAGGAGAGGAATTCCTGCATATCGGCGGGAATTTCGGCGTGCCACTCGAGGGGACGGCCTTCCTCCGTCGTGACGCTGAGGCGGCAGGAGTGGAGCGCCTGACGCCGCATTAGCAGGGTATCCGCCGCTTCCGGGGTCCAGCCCTCGTGAATCTGCCGCAGGTACCATTGCGGCGAGGGGCCATAAAGTTTGTCCCCCACGACGGGGAACCCGGCATGGGAAAGATGCACCCGTATCTGATGCATTCGACC
>DATAIE010000565.1:0-4272 GCA_036262875.1 Verrucomicrobiales bacterium | reverse complement strand
CGCCGCCGGTCTTCGGGCCACCGCCTTCACCACACTGCAGGTCGGAGAAACCCGCTTTTACCGGGCCTCCGCCTGACACCCGCGGGGACGAATGCAGTGAACAATTAGCATCCCCGCCGCCGGTATCGGCTGCGAGTCAATCGCTGGTGGCTGCCCGCTATGCTGCACTCCAGCCGCCCTCAGTTCTGATAAGGCTCAGCGGACAGCACGTGAATCTCATTGCAGCCAAACGAAGCATCGAATCCGGTACTGCCCGGCATCCCCACGAAGTACCGGCAGGGGGCACCAGGCTCGCATTCGGAAATCTCAAGCTCAAAAAGCACATTCTGATAATGAAAGCCGTCCAGTTGCAATGTCTGCACCCCTGAAAAACGCAGTGTCGTCAGCGTGTGATGCCTCAATGTGTAATACCCCCTGGCATCCACCTCGTTCGTCATCTCCCAGTGGTGAATCGTAATGTCCATCTCCGGGCCGTCACCGCCGCCCCGCGTGATCGCAAGGCGATGCACTTCGGCATCGTGAAACGAAGGCCAGCAGCCGAATATCCGCTCGATGATTTCGACATTTTTGATACCAGGGATAGGGGTGGTCATGCGTGGCGTGAACGATGACTGCCCGTCAGCGGCCCGCAAGACGGGTTTGCAGCGGAGATTTTACCGGACGCGGGAACCCGTCACCATCCGTGCCTTTCTCCTCCCTAACCGGGTGGAAGCAGCATTGACGACTGCCGATCGTCATCGAGCGACTGGGAGCGCTGCCGTCCCGGCGGCCTCTCGATGCTTTCCGCGAAGCGGGATTTATTTCGAACACTCACTTAAAATGCCGCTGCGCGGATCGATAAAACGAATGCCGCCGGGACGGCGGCGTTCCCCGCCGGCGCAGCAGGCGCAGGCCGCCCCAGGAGCAGGCGATGCTGAAGAGGGTGCCCACGGTCATTGGCAGTCAGAGCTGGCGGGCGCTGTAGATTTTGGCGGTGTCCGGGTGCGAAGGAAGGTAGATTAGAGGATGCGACTCACCCGCGCGGGCCGCCGTATGGAAGGTGGCGAGGGGTTTTATCTGCCGCGATTCCCCGTCCGGAGTGGCAAAGTCGATATACATAAACGTGAGCTCGCTGCCGTGTTGGACGCCGGTGAGCCGGCACCGTGCCTCTGCGAGCCGTTTGGAGCCGCCCCGGTGCCTCCCGGAAAACTTTCTTCAAAATAAAGTGTCGCATTTCCAGCGCCTCCCGCGGGTAATCAGTGAAGACTCCCGCCATGCACGACGCCCCCGATGCAGAACTCCTGAAAACCTGGTGCCGGAACCGGTGCGAGGCCTCGTTCCAAACGCTGGTGCAGCGGCACCTCGGCATGGTGTATGCCGCGGCGCAGCGGCGGATGGGCAATGCGGCGCAGGCGGCGGATGTGGCTCAGAATGTTTTTCTGGTGCTGGCGCGGAAGGCGGGCGGGCTGCGGCTGGAGATGCCGCTGGCGCCGTGGCTGCACCGCTGCGCCATGCTGGAGTGCGCAGATCTTATCCGCCGGGAAGCCCGGCGCATCGATGCCATGAAAAAGTATTACGAACGGGTACAAACAGAGGAACAAGGCGGTCCCGACCGCTGGCGGGATGTGGTGCCTCACCTGGATCAGGCGGTGGACGGCCTGCGCGGTGCGGACCGCGATATCATCGTCATGCGCTACTATCAGCGGCTCAGTTACCGGGAGATCGGCGAGGCCATGGGCAAATCCGCGCAGGCGGCGCAGAAGCAGGGAGAGCGCGCCCTGGAGCGCATCAGCAGCGCCCTGCGGAAGAAAGGAGCCGTGGTCACCGCCGCCGTGCTGGCCGCGGGCCTGGCGTCCAATGTCAAAGCCGCCGGCGGGCCGGCCCTGGCCGGGCTCGTCACTCAAATCACCCGCAGTGCGGTCAGCAGCACCGCTTCCCTCACTTTCACTCAAACTCTGCTCCAAACACTTATGCAACTCAATACCCGCACCGTCGTCATTACCGCCGCCGTCGCCACCATTCCTCTCGTGTGGAAGTGGCGGGAAAGCAGCCGCCTCGCGGAGGAAGTCACCGCGCTCCAGCAAAAGGTGAGCGGCATCAACAGCACCTCCAAACTGACAGGCGGCACCGCCGCGCGGACCAAAGGCGCCGCCACCGCCAGGGACATCTCCGGAGAAACGGCTTCCGCGCCGGCGGACGCCCGCGCCTGGGAAAAGGCGCTGCTGGAGGGAGACCCCATCGAGCGGCAGCGCAGAATCAGCGATCTGATTTCCCGCCTCACGCCACAGACCGCCCCCGCCGTGTTCGCCGTCTTCAGCGATCTCGATAAAAAGGGCTTCCCCTTCGATACTGAGAAAATGCTCTTCCTGCGCGCCTGGGGCCGTCTCGATGGCGCCGCCGCCATGGCGATGCTCAAAGGCACGGCGGACATGCCGCCCGGCGACAGCTTTGCCTGCGCCGCTCTCGCCGGTTGGGCTGCAAAGGATACCGCTGCGGCCAGGGCTTACATCGAAGCCCTCAGCGATCCGCAGCGCAAAGCGGAGCTCACCTACGGCCTGCTCGATGGCTGGGCCTCCCAGGATTTTGCCGCCGCCGCCGCCTACGCCAACAACGCGCCCAAAAGCACCGAGCGCGACCGCTTTCGCGAGCTCCTCCTCGCACGCGCTTTCTCCACCGGCGGCATCGAAGGCGCCAAGGAATTCTTCGCCGGCATTCCCTCCGACGAACACAACCAGCTCTACCGGCAGCGCGCCTTCGAAGGCGTGACCCGCCTCATGATGACGCGGGATCCGGCCATGGCGCGCGAGTGGCTCACCTCGCAGGACCCGTCGCTCATCACTTCCAATGTGCTCTCCATGGCGGGCCACGCAGACCCCGCGGGCACCATGAACTGGATGTCCTCACTAACAAATCTCGATGCGAAGACCGCCAGCGGCGCGGCCACCGAAATCCTCGGCCAGTGGGTCCAGTCCGACCCCACCGCCGCGTCAGCGTGGATGGATTCACAGAAGAACCGTCCGGACCGCGACAGCCTCGTCTCCTCCATGTCGAAGTCCCTCGGCTATACCGATGCCGAGAGCGCGGTGAAATGGGCGCAATCCATCGCCGACGATGAACAGCGCGCCCAGACCCTGGCCTCCGTGGCCCGCAAGACCTTCCGCCGGAATCCGAACGGCGCCGCCGCCGAACTGACAAACCTGGGCATCGAGCAGAAGCAAATCGACGACGCCCGGGCCGCCGTCGGAGACTATGGAATCGCCACGTCGTCGTACCGCGCAGCCGCCGCGCCCGTCACCCTCGGTGTGAGCACCGGAGGAACCCTTGATTCCGGCAGTGGCGGTGTTTCCCTCGCCCCTCCCTCACCCGCGCCCGCCGGCGAAACCTTCCGGTTATCCACTTCCTCCGGTCCTGAGGGGACCGTCCAATTCCTCGAGACCTTCCACGACGAGGTCGAATAATCACGCCAAAGCTAAACCGGCACACGGGCACCACTTCGCGGAGCAACACTCCGGGAGTGGTGCCCGTCGCCGTTTGACTCTATGTTCTCATTAGAGGTGAGCTCTCTTCCAGCGGTGCGAAACGCTGAAACCGGCGGCTCCCCCGCTTGCGCGCGCCCCTGGGTGGTCTGTGTATGGGCCGGCCAGCACCTGCCGAATGAAAGTCATGCCGGAAGAGAACAGCGTCCCTCTCATCCCCACCCGTTACAGGGAGGACCTCGCAAAAGGATCCTCCTATCCGTGCGGTGCGCAGGCCTTTTCCACTGCGCTGCACGGGGTTCCCCAGTTCACGCTGCTTTCGCTCTCCTTTCACGGTCATTATGACCGGCGCAGGGCGATTCCTCTTACCGGGCCGTCGATCGTCCTGTCGTTCAATTACCGGCAGATTCCACCCTCCCTCTCAAGCGATGACAATGACCGGTGGGGGATGCGCGGGCCGAAATGGGAGATTACCGTTTATCCCCTGCTCAGCACGCACCGGAAGGGATTTCGTGATTACCTGGACCGCTCCGGGTTTGCCACTGCGGCGGCGTGGCTCCAGCGGATGTGGGCATTGCAGGGACGGGATGGAAACGCCTGGCTTTTGTTTTATATCGATCATTCGACATCCGAAATCACCACCAGCAGCAGCGAGGAGATGCAGCCTGCCCGCTGATCGAGGGTGGGCCGAGGCTCCTGCCGGGGAATCGGATCCTCCAGTCGCGCCATCCGTTTTGCGTTTTTGCCGGGAGAACCGTGCTGCCACAACGGGAGGATGACCATGCAGCAGAATTCAAAACCCCGGCAGGAGCCTCGC
>DATAIE010000564.1:0-3095 GCA_036262875.1 Verrucomicrobiales bacterium | reverse complement strand
CGAAGTACAACAATGCTCCGGTGCCGAAGCCGACCTTCTCACCGAAAATCGAGGAGATCATGGCGAGGAGCAGCCATACCACGAGCATCAGGAGGATATTCCAGAGCATGTCGAGGAGATATGCCTGAGCTCTGACCAGCGGTCCCGCCGGGTGGAGTTCCACATCCACGCCCTCCGCCAGCTCGATTCGCTGCATGGTATCTAGGGGCGGTTGGACTGGGGCGGTCATGAACGGGGCCATATAGACGGGGATGTTCCGGCATTTCAAGCCGTTAACGGGTCTGGCAAGGCACCGCTCCTCCGGATGCCGTCTCCCCCTGGTCCCTCCCGCCCCCGTCCTGCAAATACGTCAGGAGCCAGAATGAAAATGTGGAGCCGTCCGCGGATAGCGGACGGCTCCGGTGGCCGGATGCACCCCACGGTCCCCTGCGGGGCGCACACGTCACCGGTATTCCCTTGCGCGAAACATTGCGTTTGTCCACGCGGTTTTTTTCATTCGCTGCGGAAGTTCGCTGGATGAAAATTTCAAAAAAATCCGGACCGGCAGCCGGCTGAGGGGGATACCGCGAACGGAACTTCCTTCATCTTCGGCGGGGCGTGCCGGCTGATCAATATGAACAATCCGGTGCCACTCTCTTTAAATACACTTACCTTTGCACCGGACGCTGGTGTGTTTCGCGCCAGGGAATGGACATGTGCTCTTCAGACCGGGCACCATAACGCTGCAATGTCAGCATCCGCGAGCGGCTCAGTAGCTGTGCGGGTGAGCCGGGGCGATGCCAGGTCCGGCACCCGGGGCAGGATCATCCTCCGGCCGCTCCTTAAAGCTCTCCCAGAACCGTTGCGGAATGCAGCCGATCAGCATGAGGACGAAATTGAAACCGACCCACACATACAAAGCTGTCTTGGCGGCATCCATAAAGCCGTAGCTGTGCAGGCCCACGCCCAGCATGTTGGTGCCGAACCATGACCAGCCGGTGACGATATTGCCGCCGATGGCGAGATTCAAAAGCCCCCGCTCCCGCACCATGCCGCCAAGGCGGGCGTGCAGGATCATCACGTTCCAGAGCACAATGATCAGTGCGCCGTTTTCCTTCGGGTCCCAGCCCCAGAAACGGCCCCACGACTGGTCTGCCCAGATGCCTCCCAGCACCGTGCCCACAAAACTGAAGAGCGAGGCAAAACAGATGATGGCAAACACCATGCTGGAGAAGGCCTTCTGCATCTGCTTCGTGACGTGGCGCGAAAATACCGCCCGGAAGAGATAGAACATTCCGATGAAACCGGCCACGAAGGTCGAGGCGTACCCGAGGGTGACGATGACCACGTGTGTCGCCAGCCAGAAATTCGTATCCAGCACTGCGCGGAGCATGATCATGGTATCGCCCTCCAGCGCGAGGAAGTGAGCGAGGATGAGCGTGCCGAAGGCGCCCATGGCGGCCACGGCGACGCCGATGGAGTAAGGAAAGAATTTCTCGAGGATCAGCCCCAGCGCCACGGCGGCCATGCCGATGAAGAGGGCCGAGGAGTAGAGATTGGTTACAGGCGGACGGCCCTCGTGGATCATGCGCCAGAGCACCCCGGCGGCCAGGATTACCAGGGTGAGCGTAGTGAGACCCATCGCCGTCTTGCGTGCCCACTCGAATTTCACGGGATGGAACCATACGAGCAGGGCGAAGAGCAGCGCGGTCACTGCCACGATCATGCCGCGGTAGAACAATTCCAGGTGATTGAAGAGCTGCTCGGACTTTGCCTTTCCAAGATCACTGGGGATGCAGTCTTTCTCGTCCTCGTTCAGGTTCGCCTGTTTGACCTGGCTGAGGCCGTCCTCTTTGAGTGCACCAAGGTACCCGTTGATGATCTTTTCCATGCCGCTCCAGTCTTTGGCGCGCCACGCCGCGGTCATTTGACCAAACGCCGTGAGAGCATAGTGCGGGGTGCCGCCTTCCGGCGTGTTGGAAACTTCACTGATCGCCCGCGTCCAATCGCCTCTGGCGTGGCGCGGAGGGATGACGAGCAGGGTGCCGCCGTCCTGCGTGTTGAACCACTCGGCGAGATCCGCGTCGTAGGGACGTCCGCTCATCTGCGCTTCCGCCTGTGGTTGAGCGGCGAGCAGTTTCTTCCGGTATTCAGGAAGAGCGGTGGCCATTTCGCCGGAGCCGGCGGGGCCGAGCGAAAGGCGCAGCGACTTATAGACTCCCGCCGCCTGCCAGAGTTCCATCACAGCGCGTTCGAAGGGGTTGCGCAGGTCCTGCAATACCTGCGAGGCGCGCCGCGTTTCCGTCATCAGGGCGTTCATCTGCGCGTTGATCTGATTCCAGGAGTAATGCTTGCCGTCTGCGTGCGCGCCCTCGTCCGCCTCCATGGGCAGATGCAGCAGGTTTTTCAAATCCCCGTGGTCGATGCGGAAACACGGACGGTTGTCCGCCGCCTGCGGGTCCATCATCAACTCCATCATCCACTGCGTGGCGGAAATGATGACCGGATGGTCAAAGTCTCCCTTCCAGGGCTCGGTGTTCAGGGTTTGCTTTTTGCGGATCAGCAGCAGTGCGTTCCGCGCCACGGAGTCCATGGGCTGATGCCGTCCGTCCTTGAGCACGGGAATGCGTCCAAACTCAACAATCGGCGGGCCGTCCTTCGGATTTTTGAGGCCGAACAGACCGGAGATCACGTAGAGCACGAAGACAATCGTGACTGTCAGAGGGGTCCACTTTTTCATGCCTTTTTCCTTTTATTGATGAACCGGAGCAAATGGAGAATGAAGTGCCGCAGCATGCCGTAGGAGACGAGCGCGCAGCCAAAGTAGGGGGAAATGGAGAAGGGATTCCTCACCACCTGGAGGGAACTGGTGCCGACACTGCGGTCCGCCTCGTCCTTGCCCATCTGATACTGGAAGAAGGTGAGCCCCTCATAGCGCAGAGGTGCATTCATGTAGACCTCCGTTTCCCGGGACTCGTTTTTGGCGGGATATTCCAGCTTGAGCTGGCTGCGGAAATCCTTCGGAATTTCCGTTCCCGGATACACCGTGTTCGTCGTTTTCAGAAGCGTCACCGAGAATGGATAGTAAGTGCGCTCCATGCGGAGGGAAATCTTCA
>DATAIE010000563.1:0-5539 GCA_036262875.1 Verrucomicrobiales bacterium | reverse complement strand
GCGGTTCGACGGGATCGGCATCATCACGCTTCATGAACTGAACGCCCTTCTTGATTCCGTCCCTGCCGCTCAGCGTCCGGATGTCAATGCCCTGGGCATTCCCGCCGACCTCCTCGGCAGCCCTGCGACCGACCTGCGGGTCATCCTCACGTGGGATGCCGATGCCACGGACATCGATCTCTGGGTGACCGATCCGGTGGGAGAAACGGTCATGTATAATCGCAACCGCGGGCAGACCGGCGGCCGCATTTCCAATGACTTTACCGGCGGCTACGGTCCCGAGGTTTTCACCATCAGCCGCGCCCTCCCCGGGACTTACACCGTGCGTGTGAACTACTACGGCAACCGCCAGCAAAAGTTCTCCGGCGCCACCACCGTGCAGGTGGAATTTCAAACGGCCTACGGCACGCCCGCCGGCAAGCAGCAGGCCATCACCCGCCGCCTTGCCGATCAGAAGGAGGTCATCGAGGTCGGCAAATTTGTCTTCCAGCCTGTGGCGGTGCCGTAAGGCGCGGGAGGCGTTTTCACTTCCGGTATTCTCCCTCAAAGTCTTCCGCCAGTTGCCGGAGAAATCCGCTGCCGGCGGGGTTGAGGGACACGGTGTGGATCGTTGGAGCGGTGCCGTCTTCCGGCAGGCCTCCGCGGATTCGGGCGAAGATTTCGTGACGGGACAGACTGCGGTTTCCCTCCCGCACGACTGCCCCGCCATCGCTGATGACGACGATTTCGTCAGGATGATTCTGAAAGGAGGCCAGCAGTCCGGCGTCCAGTCGTGAAGTGCCCCCGCCATGGTCTGAGGCCGGTGTTCCTGAAAGAGGGCCCGGGTCGCTGAGAAGCTTTTCCACAAAGGCGGTGGCCGCCGCTGTCGTTTCCGGCGTGGCTCGCACACTCGCCTTCCGGAAGGAAGCGGCCTGGCTTCCAAAGCAGACTACGTTGAACAGCGTGCCCGCCGAAAGTCGGGAGAGTCCAGTCGCCAGTTCCCGCCGGATGGCATCCCGCAGCGCAGCCTTTTCCCGCACGCTGCCGGAAAGGTCTAACACGATGACTGCGTTGGTCAGTGCGGCATCCGGTTTCACCTTCGGCTTTGACCGTGGAGAGCAGCATCTTGAGAACGCGCTGTATCCCGCAGCCGATCCCGGCCCCCAGCCCTCTCCCATCCCGTCAAAAAGCCCGGAGCCATGTCCTGAATTCCAGCCGGAACCCTGGATATCTGCAAGAAAAATGGCCTCGGAACCACGACTTGAGGCGCGTTCCGCCGACAGAGAAAAGGCGGAAGGCATTTGAGAGACGATATTCTTCCAACTGCGTTCCGAAGACCTTGCAGCCATGCGAAGCCGCGGTTTCTGCGGCGTCATCGAACCACTGGCTCCGCCGCTTCCGGGCTCAATCAGCGATGCCTCCGGAACAGAGGCCGGGCCGGGCCAGTATTTCCATACAAGGGTCATCGCCGCTCCGACCGCCCAGAGATGGAGCATGACACTGCACGCAAGGGACCCGATTCCACGTTCCCGGCACCAGAGACGGAACGGCTGTGCGGTGCAGGGAAGGGAAAGGGAGCGTGCAGTGTTCATGTGCGGGGGACCGGAGCGGCATGGTGGAAACGCCCCGCGCGCGCCTTCCCTGGGAAAAACTTTCTTCGCGGCCTGGTGGCCGCATTGACGCCCCGCGCCGGACAGTATACGCAGCAGGCGTATATGAGTGAATCCGATGCCTTTCTGCCGATAGAAGAGAAGATGCGGGCCGCCGGTTTGAGCGGAGCCGCAGTCCGTGCCTTCGAAGGGAACTACCGTGCGCTGCAACGGAATGAAACGGGACTCATCGGCGAGAGCACGATTTCCGCCGTTCCTGATCTTCCGGAGGCCAAGTCCCTGCCGTCAGTATCTCATGAGCAGTTCCAGAATCTCCTGCGGAAGACGGTGGTCATCAAACTGAATGGCGGCCTCGGAACGGGAATGGGCCTGGAGAAGGCGAAGAGTCTTCTGACTGTTAGAGACGGGCTCACTTTCCTCGATCTCATCGCAAAACAAATCCTGCACCTGCGGCAGGAGGCAGGCGGCGGCAGCGTGCCGCGGTTTCTGCTGATGAACAGTTTCTCCACATCCGCCGATACCCTGGCGTTTCTGGAAAAATATCCCGCGCTCGGCGGGAAGCCGGAGGTGGAGATGATGCAAAACAAGGTGCCGAAGCTGCTCGTCAGCGATCTGACGCCATTGTCATGGCCGGACGACAGGGAACTGGAATGGTGCCCTCCCGGACACGGGGATATCTACGCCAGTCTCGCAGGCAGCGGCTGGCTCGACCGTCTGCTGGGTGAAGGAATTATCTATGCCTTCGTTTCAAACTCGGACAATCTCGGTGCCACGCTGGATGCGGCGCTGCTGGATTATTTCGCGAAGAGCGGAGCGCCATTTTTGATGGAGGTCACCGCCCGCACGGAAGCGGACAAGAAGGGCGGGCATCTTGCCCGCCGGGAGAGCGACGGACGCCTGATCCTGCGCGAGAGTGCCCAGTGCCCGAAGGCGGACGAAGCGGCATTTCAGGACATCTCCAAACACCGTTACTTCAATACGAACAACCTCTGGATCCGCCTCGACCGGCTCAAGGAGACGCTCGACGCCAATGGCGGCATGATTCCCCTCCCGATGATCCGCAACGAAAAGACTGCCGATCCGCGCGATGCAAAAACCCCGCGTGTCTACCAACTGGAGACTGCGATGGGAGCGGCGATCGAGAGCTTTGAGGGCGCGGGTGCCCTTGCCGTCGGGCGCGACCGCTTTGCGCCGGTAAAGACCACCAGCGATCTACTCATCATCCGCAGTGATGCGTGCGCCCTGACACCGGACCACCGGCTGGAACTGGTGCCCGAAAGAAACGGCGAGCCGCCGGTGGTGTGTCTCGATCCCGCGCATTACAAGCTCGTCGATGGACTGGAAACGATGTTGATCCGTGCGGTACCGGGTTTGAAAGAGTGCCGCCGTTTGACGGTGCACGGTCCCGTCGTTTTCGATCCCGGAGTCACGATCCGGGGCGATGCCGTTTTCACCGCCGGTGCTGCGACGGAAGTGATCCCGGCGGGAACTTACGGCGAGTGAGGAAGGGCGGCACTCGCCGGATTTTCCTTCGCGCCGTCCATCCATTCCAGTCCCCGCTCCGCAGCGTCCTCCTTTTCCTCCTGCTCCCACTGCGCGCGCTTCTCTTTTGTGAAGAGCAGGCCGCGGATGTCCTCCAGGATCGCATACACGCAGGGCACCAGCACGAGCGTATTCAAAAGATTGCTCAGACATCCGAAGGCGAGACTGATGGCGCAGGGTACGAGGAACTTCGCCTGAATGCTCGTCTCCGTCACGATGGGCAGCACCCCGATGAAACTGGTGATGCTGGTCAGCATAATCGCCTGAAAGCGCGCCACGCCCGCCTCCCGCGCCGCAGACAAAACACTTTTTCCGGAGCGCCGGTTCCGGTTCACGTACTCCACGAGCACCAGGCTCTCATTCACCACCACACCGCTGAGCGCCACGATGCCGATCATGCTCATGATGCTCAGTTCTGTGTTCATGACAATGTGTCCGATCACCGCGCCCAGCATGCCAAAAGGGATGACGCTCATCACGATGCCTGGCTGAATGTAGCTGCGCAGGGGAATGGCCAGCAGCACATAGATGCCAAAGAGCGCCAGCACGCCGCCGATCGCGATCTCGGCCATGTTTTCCCGCTGATCCTTCTGCTCGCCTTCGAAGGACCACTGGATGTCCGGAAATTCCGTTTTCATTCTTGTTAGAACTCCGGCGGGCTTTTCCTCCGGCCACATCCCCATGGCAGCGAAGAACCGGTCGACCGCGCTCGATGGCGGCGTCCACGCCTCGCGGGTGAGAGCGGCCACGATGACGTTGGGATCAGCTCCGGGCACGCTTTTGTCCACGTCTGCACTGATGGTCACCGCCCGCTCGCGGTCCCGGCGGAGGATGAAGGAATAACCGCGTCCTTCCGCGGGGGCCGCCACTTCGCTGAAAGGCACCTCGGCACCCGACAGAGTCCGAATCTTCATGGACGACATGTTCTCGATCGAGTGGCGTTCGCTTTTCGGATAGCGCACCATCACCTTCACCTCGTCACGTCCGCGCTGGAGCCGCTGCACCTCCTCTCCGTAGAAGGCCTGGCGCACCTGCTTCGCGACGTCAGACAGGCGCAAATTGACCGACTCCGCCTGGGGCAGGATGTTCAGTTTCATCTCGCGTTTCCCCTCACGGTCGCTGTCTGTGACATCTGTCGCCCCTTCGATCTGGCCGAGTTCTTTTTTGATCAATTCCGTCGCCTGCTTGAGCCGCTTCGTGTCGGCTCCGCGCAGAGCGATATCGATGGCATTTCCGGCGTTCTGCGTGTTTGCCAGATAAGCCAGTTCCACCGTGCCAGGAATCGGGCCGGTCAATTCCCGCCACCGCGCGATGATCGTATCCGCCACCACATCGCGGTCGGACGCCGCCAGCAGTTCCAGTGTCACCTCCCCGATGTTGGAGGCATCCGCCGCGCCGACCGGATTGAATCCCACCTTGAATGGCTGCGAGCCCACGGTGGCCAGCATGTGTTTGATGATGGGCTCTCCGTTGAGGCCTTTGTATTCCTCATTGATCTTCCGGGCTGCGGCTTCGATCCGGGCCACGGCCTGCTCCGTGGTATGCACCTCCACGCCTGGAGGCAGGGTGAGCTTGGCTGAAATGATCTCCGCCTCCACCCGCGGGAAGAACCGGAAGGGAATCCAGTTCCCCTTAATGAGGCCCACGATGATCATCAGCGCCGCAAGAAACGCCGCCACCGTGGCGTAGCGCCAGCGCAGGGCGAATTCGAGGAACGGGCGGTAGACCTTTTGGATGAATTTGTCCACATGCCGCGTCATCGCCCGCTGGATGCGGACGATAAACCGCACCACCACATTCATCCTCTCCAGCGGCTTCTCCGGCTTCAAGTGAGAAAGGTGCGCCGGAAGAATCAGGTTCGTTTCAACGAGCGAGACCAGCAGCGTCGGGATGACCACCCACGGAATATTGCGCCAGATCTTTCCTCCCACGCCGCTCACTCCTAGCATGGGCATGAACGCGACGATGACGGTGAAGACCCCGAAGATCGCCACCACCATCACTTCGTAGGTTCCGCGCGGAGCCGCCAGTTTCGCCGACTCTCCTTTTTCCATGCGCGCATGGATGTTCTCTCCCACCACGATGGCGTCATCCGTCACGATCCCCAGCACCACGATGAAGGCGAACAGTGAGATCATGTTCACGGTCACATCCACCATCGGCAGGAAGATGAGGCCGCCGGCAAAGGCGATGGGAATGCCCATCGCCACATGGAAGGCCAGAGCCGGACGCAGGAACAGCGACAGCATGATGTACACCAGAATGAAGCCCTGCCAGGCATCCTGGATCATGAGATCGAGGCGGCCCTTCAGCAGAAGGCTGAGGTCGTTCCATACCTCCAGTTTCACTCCGTGCGGCAAATGCTGCGGCGCGTCCTTGAGCCATTCCTTCACCGCCGCGGCCACCTC
>DATAIE010000562.1:0-2996 GCA_036262875.1 Verrucomicrobiales bacterium | reverse complement strand
TTCAAGAAGGACATTCGTCCGATTCTGAAGGCAAGGTGTTATGAATGCCACAGTGAGACCGCCAAAAAAGAAAAGGCGGGCTACGTTTTTGACAATCTTCAGCGTTTTGGAAACGACATCGGGCCCAAGGGGCAGATCGTTCCCGGCGATCCCGAGCGCAGCAATCTCCTCGATCTGGTGACGCGTTCGGACAAAAATCGGATGCCGCCCGGGGGGAAGGAAGGGCTGACGCCGAAGGAAGTGAAACTCCTGCGCGAATGGATTCAGGCTGGTGCGGCACTCGATGAAAACAGCAAGCCGAAGTCCTCCAGCGGACTCGCGCCGCGTGCTCCAGAGGGAACTCCTCAGCCGCTCCAGGACTGGACCAATACCGAGGGCAAGACCATCAAGGCGCGCTTCGTTCGCTTGAGCGGCGAGGCGGTGGTCATCAAGACCGCGGAAGGCAAGTCCTACAAGGTGCCGCTCGCCAATCTCTCCGCCGCCAGCCAGCAACTGGCGAAAAACGCCGCCGCCGCAGAGGAAAAGGCCGCCAATCCCTGAGTGCTTTCCTTTTTCGATTCGTACGATATTCTCAGACCCTCCCCGCCATGAAAATTCTGCGTTACATCCTCTTAAGCACTCTTCTGTGCACCGCCGCCCGGGCGGAGCAGGCAGAAGCCTACAGCCGGATCTACCGGCACAAGGATGGCACCCGGACGGAGTCCTTCAAGAACGGTGACAAAAACCTGATTCAGGAGTTCACCTACAGCAAGCAGAACATCCTAACGGTAAAACGCGTGTTCGTGACGGACTCGAAGGGCCGTTGCCGCAGTGGCGTCATTTACGACGCGAAGCTCAACCCGATGGGCAGCATCTATTTTGGCTACGATCCTCAAACGAGTCTGCCGGTCGACGAAAAGCAGTACAATCGCGAAGGGAAGTTGATCCGTCGTCTTTACTATCCGGGGACACTCAAGGACCCGGCCTACGCCAACCGGTATGTGGCTCTGAACTTCGATCCCAATCGCCCGAATGCGGCCCCGGTGATCTCGAAGGAAAAAGTGGCCCCTACGAAGCCAGTGGAAAGTGACCAGGATGAATTTGTACCGGGAATTCCCATCGGTCCGTCTGCGCCTGCGGCCAATGCGGCCCCGGCACCGCGCAACACGGCGAATGCGGCACCGGTGCCTGCCGCTCCCCGCAAGAGGTTCTTTGGCAATGGAAACACGGCCGCTCCTTCGGTGCAGACGCCGCCGCCTGCGCCCATGCCGGCTCCCCGAACCGCTCCCGCCCCCGTTCCGGAGCCGCCTCCCGCGGCTGTCGAGCAGCCGGCCGCAAAACCCGTTGCACCGAAGCGCAGGCCGCAGACCTAAGATTGCCTGATGCAACCTGGCGCAGCTCTCGCTTGTCTGCTCACACTGGGTGCCGGTGCCGGTGTTTGGTTCTGGACGCTCAGCCAAAAAAACGCGCCGCCCCCTTCGGCGGTGCTGGCCGGTAAAACGCCGCCCCGTGAGGCAGCCAGCGACGAGGCCGCGCCGGCAACCGTCCAGGCGGCTGCCATCATAGCGGAGGGCATCCCGGGAAAACAGGCCCGCCTCCGGGAACTGGAAAAGGAAAATGCCGGGCTGCGCAAAGAGCTCGCGCGGCTGCGCGGCGCGGATGTTTCCGCGGAAGCAACCGCGCCAGGTGCGGAAGGCACGCCGACGACGGATCCTCAACTGCCGGCATCGGTGACGACCATCGAACAGGCGGCCTCCGTTCGTAAAATAGCCACGGCCATCGAAAACCGCATTGTCGAGATCGAGGGGGACAACCTGCTGGTGCGGAGGCAGGTGGCCGATGAAATGGAAGCGCAGAAACCGCCGCCGACCATCGATGAAGTGGCCACCCGTGTGGTCGCCACGCGGGAACTCGCATTCCGCCGCACGCCGGAGTGGACTCCGTCCAACGCGGAGGAAATCGTTAATCGTCTGTCCACCGCCGCGGTTTCCGCAGTGAAACCGGAGGACGCGAGCGCCCGCGAAAAGGCTTATGTGGCGATGGGATTTGTCCGGGAGAGCGAGCCGTTCGATTACCGGGATTCGCTGGCGAGTCTCGCCACGATGAAGGCGGGGGGCTATTACGACGGGGACACGGGGAAGTTCTATTATCAGGCCGACGCTTCCCTGGCACGGGCGGACAGCCGCTCCGTTTTTGCAGCGGCACTGCTGCCGGTGCTCCTGGCGCAGAATTTCCCGGCGGCGGCGCGCCGGACCACGGATTTTGACAACGATGACGAAGCCCGCGCGCTCCAGGCGATGCAGTTGGGTGACGCCGGATTCACGCGGGTCCGCTTTTCGATCGGCGATCAGTCAAATCTGAGTTCGGACCGGGGACAGGCCCCGGCCGGCACGCAGCAGACGCCCCGGGGCGCACAGTTTGTGACAGACCTCTGGAAATGGAGTGAGGGGGCGGGCAGTGTGTTCGTGCAGTCGATCTATCAAAAGGGCGGGCTTTCTTCGGTGAATAAAGCCTGGCAGCGTGTCCCCCGGTCGAGCGCGGAAATCCTGCATCCGGAAACGCACTATCTCGCTGAGACGCCGTTCGTGCCGGTGAACGTGACCTTTCCGGACACGACCGTGAAGGGCGAGGCTCCCTACTTCAGCAATGTCGCGGGAGAGGTGGCGGCTTACTTTCTGGTGCAATCCTACGCTGATGTAGATCTCGCCGCCACGGCCACCGAAGGCTGGGCGGGCGACCGCTATCTCGTGTGGAAGGGCGATCCGAAATATGGCGATCACGTTCTCTGGCGAACGGTGTGGACCTCGCCGGAGGATGGTAAACAGTTCTTCGATGCGATGCGCCGCATCCTCATGCAGCGGTTTGTCATTCCATGGCAGAAGGAATACGACGCCGTGGCCGACCAGTTTCGCGTGGATGATCCGCACCGGATCATTCACCTCGCGCGCAACGGCGCCACGGTGACTCTGGTGAATGCCACCGACCCGGCGATTGCCAAAGAGATGGACGCGAAGTTT
>DATAIE010000561.1:0-2284 GCA_036262875.1 Verrucomicrobiales bacterium | reverse complement strand
AGCGGACACATCAGCGCTCGCATAGTCGAGGAGCGGAAACGCCACGGCTCCCGCCAGCACCGGCAGCCACAGTCTCGCGGTATACTGGCCTGTCAATTCCGCCGGACGGGTCTTCCCGGTTTTGACGCTTCCGCGGCAAGCCGTCTCGAACGAGATGATAAGCCGGCACATGAGCAGTGTGGCCGCCGTGGAAGTCCACAACGCGGCCATGATCTTGACCGCGAGCCTGCCGGATTCTCCGCCAGCACCAAAACGGACCGCCGGAATGCCCAGCGCGGCGGTGGCGCTCGCAACGAGAGAAAGGCGGAGCACCCGTCCCCAGCCGGCGGAAAAAACCGACTCGATCCCTTTCCACATTCCCCGGCGCAGGCCGGCGCTGTTCGCGAGGAATGCCGCCGCCAGCACCATGGCCAGCACGTCACCGCGGGCGATCCACGTCAGCACCCTGACGAGCGAATCACCGGCAAGCAGCCCTGAAGTGAGGAGCAGTGGCGCCGCGGAAGTCTGGGGAAAGCTCCAGTTCCAAATGATCTCCGCCGCCACGGCCGCGACCGGCACCATCCAGAGCCACGCATTTTTCCGCCACGCCATCCGCGCCGTCCGGAACTGCCGCCGCCATGGCTGCACAAGGAAGAGGGCCGCTCCGCAGACTACCGCACCGGCACCCCATGCCCACGGCAGCCAAACGGAAGCATCCATCTGCGGCGCGGTCTTAGCGAATCAAACCCCAGTGGTTCGCAAACGGCCAGTAAACAAACAATGCAGGGCCCACCAGGTTTTTCTGCGGCACGGGACCCCAGTTGCGGCTGTCGAAACTGTTTCCGCTGTTATCCCCCATCGCCATGTAATGCTCGGGAGGCAGCGTCACCTCTTCGGTCCGGGGACCCACACCCATCGGCACGAAATTCGGAGTCGGACTTTGTGCGGGACTTGGGTTGGTATAACCGTTATAACCGCTTCCCTCCGCGCGGTTCATCACTTTTCCGGAACCCGCTCCGGTGGACTTTTCACCGTTGATGTAGAGGTAGGGCGGTTCGATGGCCAGACGGTCACCCGGGAGTGCCGTCAGCCGTTTAATGTAGTGCTGATCCTTGCCGATGCCGGCGATCCCGCCGGTACTGAAGACGAACACCTCATCCCGCTGCGGGCGACGGAAGTGATAGGAAACCTTGTCCACCAGCAACTGGTCGCCGGACTCGATGTAACCCCTGGCAAAGAGAGCACCCGGCGTCACGGGAATTCCCTTCGGGCGGACTTGATCCGATCCAAACTGATCCCGCATCATTTCGCCAAAGCTCACTCTTTCACGTGTATCATCCGTTCCCACATGACGGGAAAGGGCCGGAACCCTGGGGTCATAACACAGGTCGTGCAGCAACTGCCGCGCGGGCGCATACTTCGACACCTGCTCGCCATTGCTGAAATACAGCGTCGTAAAGGTGAAGAAGTTGAGCTTGGACTGCTGGCTGTAAGCCACGAGGGTCACGTCGCTGCTCCACTCGGAGGGAATGCGAAACTCGACATAGTTCCGGCCGTTCCAGGCATACTGCCAGGCCTGTTTGACGATATTGGGCGTCTCCTCGGTCTCACTGAGCCGTGTGGCAATGATGCCATTGAGCGTCGGCTGCATGGACGCGGTGGGAATCTTGAACGGCTGAAGAAAATACGCGCGAATGCCGAGCGCCACCACGACGGCCACGATGATCACCTCCACGTTCTCCTTCAGCGGCGAGGCATTGTAGTTAGGCACTGCTCCCTCACAGACTTTCAGCAGCTTTTTCTCCAGGCCGTCGAGGGCCTCTTTGTCCCGCGCCTTGAGCGCCGCATCGTATTCAGCCTTGGCCTGCGACACCTCCGCCATCCTCGTCTCGGGGATGAGGTCCCGCTGATAGGCGATGAACTTATTGACGCCTTTCGAAAAGCGGGTGGCCTTTTTCAGCCAGGAGGGGGAGAAGGGGTGGAGCATAGGGGGAAGAAAATGACGAAATCAGAAGCCAGAAATCCGAAGGAATGACGAAGACAGAATCGGGAACGGTGAGTGCTATACGGAACGGATAAGGGATGGATACTGGAAATTAAGGCGCAGTTTCGAATTCGAGCTTCGTTCTTCCTTCGGATTTCTGGCTTCTGGTTTCGGATTTTTTCATCAATCCCCCGTCTTCAGCACTGCGACAAAAGCCTCCTGCGGAATGTTCACCTTTCCGATCATCTTCATCCGCTTCTTCCCCTCCTTTTGTTTTTCGAGGAGCTTGCGCTTCCGGCTGATGTCGCCGCCGTAGCATTT
>DATAIE010000560.1:0-9694 GCA_036262875.1 Verrucomicrobiales bacterium | reverse complement strand
GCCCGTAAAGGGTAATGTGGTCTTCTTCCGGTGGCATGGTTCGGTAAGGATAGACCGGAATGGCCCGCCGGTGTTCAAAATTTTTCCGGTTTGCAGGAAAAACCACCTCCCCTCGCGCTCCATTTCCCCGGTGGACTTAATAGCCGTCCGGTGGCAGCTTGGCCGGAAGGAATTCCACGACAACGATTTCATCCGGGCGTTGTCTAACTCTCAAATCCCCATGAAAGAGAAGACGCCGTTCATCCTCCCTGTCGTCTGCGGCCTCGTGCTGCTGGCAATCGTGTTGTTTTTGCTGCCGAATTCCGTTTTTGACGGATTTGGTCAGCGGCGCGGTTCGGGAGGGAGTCTGGGAGAAGAGGACCGGGTAGCCGGTAAGATCAAGGATGAGGAATCTCCCGCGGCCACACTTCCCTTCGATCCGCTAACGGCACAATGGGCGGCTCTAATGGCACGCCTCAGTTCCAAAAATGCGCGTCCCAATGAAACCATTCTTTCATTTGATTCGCCGGAGGCGATGAAGGCTTTTCTGGACCGTGCGGATGCAGCGGGACTGAAGATTCTGGGGAAGCTCGACTCTCTGAATATGGTGCGTGTGGGTTATGACGATCTCGCGCAGTTGCGCGCGGACATGCGGGACCATCCGGGCGATTACACCGGTGCGGGACCGAACTATCTGGTCCGTATCCCCGATGTTCCGACGGAAAACCGTCCGCAGCAGCAGGAAGTGGGATTTGGCGACGGCGCGCTGGGATTCATGGGAGTGAAGGGTGATATTTCGAACTGGGGCAAAGGGGTGACCATCGCGGTGCTGGACACCGGTATTTCGGAGCACCCCGCGTTCGTCTCCGGACGGGTGAAGGCCATCGACATCGGAATGGGTATTACCGGGACCAGCGACGCGGACGGGCACGCGACGGCGGTCGCTTCGCTGGCGGGAGGTTCCGCCGCAGGAGCCACTGGCGTAGCCCCGGCCTCCAATTTACTGAGCATCCGGGTGACCGACTCGGAGGGGGTGAGTGACCTGTTTACGCTCGCTCAGGGGATCCAGACAGCGGTCGATGCAGGTGCAAAAGTGATCAACATCAGCCTGGGTTCGGACTATGACTCTCCGGTGCTGTCGAGAATGATCGATTACGCCGACTCCCACGGAAGTGTCATCGTAGCGTCCGCGGGCAACGACCAGTCCTCAAGACTCAGTTGGCCCGCCGCCAATCCTCTGACCGTTTCGGTGGGAGCGGTGGACGCCGTGGGCCAGCAACTGACGTTTTCCAATTCGGGCGATACGCTCTCCGCCACCGCACCAGGTCTGGGCCTGAGCACCGCGTGGCCCGGTAATCAAATCGTCAGTTTCGACGGCACGTCGGGAAGCGCTCCGCTGATGGCCGGTGCCATTGCCGCAGTGATGTCACTGAATCCCAGTCTCACAGCCCGTCAGGCGGCCTCGCTCCTGACAACCTATTCCGCGGATGCCGGTGCTCCAGGTCAGGACCCGGACTATGGTTACGGCACGGTGGACATCGGGTATGCGATCAATCACGCGAACCCCGCGTATATCGACACCTCCATTTCCAGCCAGTATTTCCACGCAGACCAGGGCAGCATGGAATTTGTGGTGCAAAACCGGAGCGGCTCAGCGGTGAGCGACATGACGCTGAGCATCAATGCCGCGGGAGTGAAAGAGGAAGTGGCCGTGCCCTACCTCCAGGCCGGAGAGCGCTGGTCGTACACGGTGCCGGTGGATCAGGCCCGTCTCAACAAGGAGGGCCAGCTCACTTACATCTCACAACTCCGCAATCCCAGCGGACTTTCCGATGCGAATCCCGGCAACAACGGAAAGGCAAGCGTGGTGTTCAAGGCGGCGACGCCCTGAGAGCAAAGCGTTCACGGCTTCTTTTTCAGCGAAGCCATGTATTCGACCAGGTTCACGAGATCGTCTTTGCTCATCACCGTGTACAGATTGGGCGTCATCAGGGAGACCTTCAGCTTATCCCTGCTCGCGATGGCACTCTTGGCACACTTTTGAATGATGCCGCCGGGGACCTTGAGAGAAAGCTCCGCATCCGTTTCACTGGCGACGATGCCGAGGAAATTGTTGCCATCCTTCATCTTCACATCCCACCCCTCAAAACCGGCGCTGATTCCCGCGCTGGGATTCAGGACGGCATCGAAGATCGCTTCCTTTGGAAGCTTGCTGCCGATCTCGCTGAGCGCCGGACCGAAATCAACCCCCTGACCGTTCACCTGGTGGCAGACGAAGCAGTAGGTCATGTAGACGGTCTGCCCTTTGACGGCGTCTCCGGGCTTCTTCATCAAGTCCGCAATCACAGGCTTCGCCGCCTCCACCGCGGGCAGTGCCTTTGCCGCCGCAGCACGGATGCCTTCATCCGTCGAAGTGGAAAGGACTGTGGCCGCGGCAGACTTTGCACCCTCGGGCAGCTTTCCGGCCTGCACAGCGGCGAGGATGGCCTGCTGCCCCGCCGTATTGCGCCCCAGGCCTTTGATAGCCGCGAGACAGGACGGAAGCGGTGCTTTCGCATCTGTCAGCACACCCGCTGCGAGTTCGACGGTTTCTTTGCTGCCCACGCTGGAAATGTCTTCGAGAAAAACGGCGGCGACAGCAGGATCGAGGGCCGCCAGCTTTTCTTTCACTGCGGTCCCCTGCCCCAACTGGAACAGCATCTTCACCGCCTGCCCGGCCAGCGGCGTGCCGCCCTTGCCGGTCGCCAGAGCGAGCAGTGTATCCTTCTGCCCGGTGACCGCATACTTCTCGACCAACTGGAAATACTCTTCGCTTCCCGCGGTGGCGGTGAGGTAGCGGTCGATGGCCTCTTTGGTCTTCTGACTCGCTTTGCTGTAATCGAAAGAGGCGAGGCGCTGCACTGTCTGCACGATGCGCTTGTCAGCATCCGAGGGTTCATCCGCAGGCGCTGAGACGGAAAGAAGCAGAAGACAGGTCAGGGAGGAACGGAGCATGGAGGACGGGGATTTGGCTAGGCTTTCTTTTTGAGGGCAAAGAACCGCAGGGCATCGATTTTGGCTCCTGTTTCGGCGAGAGGATAGGCTTCGGTTTTCCCGCGGGAGCCAGGGTCCATGATTAGATAATCGTAGCCTTTCTTGCCGCAGATCACCACGAAGTGACTCGTTTGCCGGGGCGGCGGATAACCGAGCCGAACGATGACGGGATTTCCCGTCAGAAGATTTGCGTCGATGAGTTCATACGACGGGTTGTCTTCGTACAAAAACTCCACCCGTTCGGGATCGAGTCCGACGGCCACACTCCACTCGATCCACGCCTGGGGAGTGAAGCCATTGTTACCCTTGAGATAATCGTTGAGGCGCTGGGGATCGGTGTTTACGCCGTAAGAGGCGAAGACCATGGCACAGGAGGAAACCGCACAGCCATGCGAGCCCAGTGTTTCCGTCGCGGACGGGCCCAGCAGATTGTCTCCCCAGCGGGGATCGTCCTGGAGAAAACGGGGGACATTGATCAGCACCGTCTGTTTGAAGAACTTTCCGCCGGAGGGGGCGAGACCTTTCTGCGGCTTCTGGTAGACCGCCTGCCATTCGCTCTCTTCCCGCGCCTTTCTCTCCTGATAGATCCAGGTGCCGGCTCCGCCGGCCAGGAGGACAAGTGCCAGCGTCACCATCAGCCACTTGCCGGCCGCCGCCCGCGGAGGCGGAGAATAGGGAGCAACGTCATCACTCATGGTGAACGGGAGATCAGGAATTCAGAAAACCGGTAAGCGGACTGGTGGCACTGGCATGGGAAAGTTTCCCCGGGAGCCCGGCCTCGAACGCCTCGCGCCCGGCCTCCACAGCCCCGCGAAAGGCGCGGGCAATCCGCACGGGATCGGCAGCCGAGGCGATGGCCGTATTCACCAGCACGGCATCCGCGCCCATCTCCATGGCCTCCGCGGCATGGCTGGGGGCTCCGATACCGGCATCCACCACCACCGGAACGATGGCCTGTTCTATAATGATCTCAATGAGCCGGCGGGTCACGATTCCCTGATTGGAACCAATGGGGGCACCGAGCGGCATTACCGTCGCAGTGCCAACGTCCTGAAGGCGTTTCGCCAGCACCGGATCTGCATTGATATAGGGGAGCACTGTGAACCCTTCCTTCACCAGAATTTCCGCGGCCTTCAGCGTCTCCACCGGGTCGGGCAGAAGATAACGCGGATCGGGATGAATCTCGAGCTTCACCCAGTTGGGAAGCCCGGCCGTCACCGCCAGCCTTGCCAGGCGCACCGCCTCCTCCGCGGTATTGGCGCCGCTCGTATTCGGGAGAAGAAGGTATCGCTTCGGATCGATGAAATCCAGGATGTTCGCAAAGGGATCGCCCTTGCCGCTGAGATCGGCGCGCCGCAGCGCCACGGTGACGATTTCACAGCCGCTGGCATCCAGGGCATCGCGCATGAGTTCCGGCGCAGCGAACTTCCCCGTGCCGGTCATCAGGCGGCTGGTGAAGGTGCGATCGGCGATTTTGAAGGCAGCAGCCACTCCGGTAGTGCGTGGTTTAGAGCAGGACCCGGCGGAACAGTTCATCCAGCGGCAACTGGATGCCGATGTAGAAATCTCCGAACTCCGCGAAGCGCGCGCTCACTTCGTCGAAGCGCATTTCATAAACGATCTCTTTGATGGCCGACGTGTTGTGCGCAAAAAGGGTGACGCCCCATTCATGTTCATCGAGGCCGGTAGAGCCTGTGATGAGCTGACGGACGCGCCCGCTGTATTTGCGTCCTGTGGTGGCATGGCCGGCCATCAGTTTGCGCCGCTCGGCAAACGGCTGGGCAAACCAGTTGTTGCCGTCATTGCGCCGCTTGCTCATCGGATAGAAACAGAAGATCTGCCAGTCCGGCATGTTGGGATACAGGCGGTCCTGCCGGTATTTTGCCATGTGCTTGTGGAACGTTTCCATCTCCGCCGCATGCTCCGGCGTACCAGGCTGAATTCCCTTTTCCGCAGTCACCTTGGCCGCGTACTCCTCCTCTGACGAAACGTACTCCGTCCATTCCGTCATGGACAGGTAACTGTAGGAGGGAGTGAGCACATCCGTGCCGAGCGAAAGATTGAGCTTCTTCTCAAAAGCATTGGCCGTATGCAGGTCCGGCGTCAGCAGCATGAATCCGATGTCCGCCTTGGGCGTAAGCATCGAAAAGACGAGCAACTGGGTCTGTGGCGTGGCCCGGATTTCCTGGACGAGGCGCGTGAGATTCGTCTTCGCGCGGATTTGATCGTCGGCGGAGAGAAGGCTCCATTGACCGTGCTCGATGTGATAAAAGAGATGCAGCACGTGCCAGCCTTCGACCGGTGCGAGGGAAGGCAGGGAGGATTCAGTTTCCGGGGGGCTGAGGGATGGCTGGCTCACGGGAGGAATACGGGGAGGAGGTTGCAGTAAAAAAGGGGAAAGCCGGCAGGCAGAAAATGCACCGGAACGGCAGATGGACGGTGAGGCCGGGAAAACCTCACTCCGCAAGGCTGTTCTTCACGTCGAATGTGCCCAGAATCTTCCAGTCCTTGTCATCCGAGTTATACGAATTGCTCTCCGCGATTTCAACGGACCAGCGTGGCTTGTCGTCGCCGGTGTAGGCCTTGAAGGCATCGACATCAAACAGTCCCGAGGAACAGTATACCTTTGCCTCACCTCCGCCTCCGGAGAGTCCGGCTGCGCCTTCGACCGGTTTACCGCCGGTGATCTGAACCACGCGGGTATCGCCGCGCGCTTTGCCTTCACTGTCCCGGAAGATGAAGCGAAGAAAGCCCGCAGAGCCATCGACGGCGAAGGATACCTCAGGAATGATGCCGGGCTCGAAGTGGCCCGGGGCGGGAAAGATGACTTCGATCTGTTCCAGCCGGTCCGCGTTCGGGACGCTTTTCCGCCACCCGGTGGCAGCCTGAGTGACTGTGAGCAGAGACCCTTTCATCGGAAGGTCCGGCAACGGACGGCTGCGCACCTGGCCACCATCGGCGGCTGAAACGACGGCATGACCGAGCCAGAAGAGGAGCATCAGAATCACTGCCGCACCCGCTCCAAAACAAACCTTTTCTGTAAGGCTGTACGGTCGCCGGACCCGTGCGGTCTTTTCGGACGCGGGAGCATCAGTCGCAGAGCGGGCGATGAACTCCTCGATATCCTCCACTTCCTGAGCGGCTTTCCGCTCGGGGGGAGCAGCCGGTGCCACGGGCGGCGGCGTTTCGGTTTTGGGCGGCGGCGGCGGCGCGGTCCCGCCCGAGAGATCATAATTTTCGATCTCGTCCGGCGTGGCCGGCTCCCAGCCTCCGGCACCCACACTGGAGGGAGCGTTGGATTCGAAGAGGTCGGGGCTGAATGAAGGAGGAACCGGCTCCTCTTTGGGCCCCGTCGTTGGCCCCCCAAGCTCGAAATCAACTTTGTCTCTCCGCTGGTCCGGCAGCCTCGGGCGCGGCTGCGAACGACCGTATTCCTCCTTCCCGGCAGAGGATGCCGACGGCTCATCCAGCAAAAATTCGTCGTCGAGAGAATCCGTACCGCGCGGGGGATTCGGTCCGGAGGGCTTGTCGGAGGAAGAACCGGGTTTTCGATGTTTGGACATGCCGAAGGAATGGGAAATGCTGATCCGGAAAGGGCGGAAACGTGCAGATGCCTGAGACAGTCTACATCGCTTGCCGGCTCTCCGCACCGGCAGCGGAGTGGCTTGAATTCTTACCGTTCTAAAAAAGACATTGCAAGACAAGAAGTATCCCCTACGCTCAACCTTCCACCCTACTCCATTTAGAAATGGCCGAACGCGACAACAAACATAAAGAAAACGTCACCGGATCCTTTTACGTCGACGATCAGTGCATCGACTGCGACCTCTGCCGGGAGACGGCACCCGCAAATTTCACCCGTGAGAATGACGGCGGCTACTCCTACGTTTACAAACAGCCGGAGTCGGATGAAGAGCGCGCCGCGTGCGATGAGGCAATGGCCGGTTGCCCGGTGGAGGCGATTGGCAAAGACGGAGAGGAATAAGTTCTTTTCTCCAAATCTTTAAGAGCCCTTTCAAAACGCCCGCGGATGAACTCCGCGGGCGTTTGTTGTACAGGAGCGGGCTTTTACCAAAGAGTCGTTACAAGCCGGATAAACCGGTGGCTGGTGCCTGCGGGGGGCGGCGGAACGGACAGGGTGAGTTCATCCGTTGATGTCCCGTTGTTGATCGTGCGGGAAACGGGAGCGATGCCGGCGCTGCTCCATGTGGAAAGATTGTCACTGAATTGCAGGGTCAGACTCAGGTCCTTCGTGAGCAGAGACCGCTTGTAGCTGACGAGAATCGATTTATCCGGCTGCACAGCCAGAGCAGGAAGGGAGGCTTCAGCGGAGCGGACGGCAGGGTCTGAACCAAAAGCGTATTCGAAAATGGGCGGCAGACCGTCGCCATCGGTATCGATGCTGTCCGAGGTCACATTGTGCGCTGTCTTCCATGCGGCATAGGAGAGGCCCAGGCTCAGAGGATCGTTCCCCCCGGGTCTCCAGTTCAACGGATCGGAAAGATCGGGATTGGACGAGGGGGCGCTCAAAGCCAGGGCGCCTCCGGTGCCATCCGCCTCCACCGGCCAGAAGGGTTCGTCGTCGTAGGTAAACGACAGGAGCGTGGTGACACCGTCGGCGGCCTTCAGAGTGATCGTCTCACCGGCATTGTTGAGGTTGTCGTTGCCGTTAAATTCACCGGCGACAAAGGCGCTGGCATTAGTGGCCCCGTAACGCATCGCGTAGGCGGCAAGGTTTTTGACAACGATGCAAAACTCGCCGGGAGCGATTTCCACAGGACCGGTGGAGGGGAACGTAAAGTCGACCCCTTCCGTGAAGCGGCAGCCCTGAAGATTGATCCGCTGCTGGGAAATATTCCGCAGGACGATGTATTCAAACTGATCCGAATCCGTGAAACCCGCTGCGACTTCCGCCGCCGTGGGATCGGCCGGGTGATACTGCAGGAAGGAAACCGTCACCTGTCCCGGCAGCGGGCGTGTGGCTCCGGCGATATAATAAGCCTCGCCAAGTCCCGACCACGCAGACATTTTCGTGGTGGTGAGATCCGCATTGAAAGCCGGCACCGTGGTATCGCGCTGACGATAGCGCACCAGGGTAGTGTTGTTCACCGTGATGGAGCCGCCATTGGGAACGAGCGTCGCGACCGGATTGAGTCCGCCGCCGCTGAGACGGGGATCTGTTCCATCCGTGGTGACATAAATCTGGGCGGCTCCGGAGGCGCCCGTAAGATTGAAAGTGACCGTGCTCCCGGCGGGCACAACGCCCGCAGCCAGTGACGGAGCAGGAACCTTCAGCATCTGCCCATCCATGAAATTGAACCTCGAGGTAAGCCACGTTTTCAGGCCGGCCACCTCCGTCGCCAGCGGCTGACGGGTGGCGAGGGCATTCCACCGGACATAGTCCCGCGACTGGGCATTCACCGTAGAGCCGGGAGGAGCGATCTCCGCGGCATAGGCATCGATGAGCGGGACGATCACACCGGCGTAATCGAGGGCCTGACCACTCTGCCGCAGGGCAGCGTAGCGGTCGATCCACAGCTGCATGAAGTCCGGATCCTTGAAGAGCTTATACCACCAGCCGTAGTAAAAGTACTCTGTCTTATCCAAACTGGATTGAGTGTCCCACACCGCCGGGGTGTTGTTTCGTGAGTCCCGCGAGTTGAAAGCGCGGTCGAAGTCCCATACCGGCCCGGCCTTCAGTTTCCCGTTCCGCTCCTTGTAGAAATAAGTGCTGAGGCGGAGGGCGTCGATGTTTTGCGGAACGGTCTGGGCGATGTGATAGTCGATAAACGTGTCTCTTCCGATGTAGCTCGTGTAAGGGAGTCCCGTGACCGGGTGGGTATAGTTCGCCCCGTAGATGGCCTCTTCCGTGAGCTTGAGGTAATTGTCGATGTAGGAAGTCTGCGCCGCCGTCACCGCGCTCACCTCCGGGTACTCCAGGAACGTAGTCATGCCGCCAGTGAGGATGATGGTGGACTTGTTCTGGCGCATATTGCGCATGTAGGGCAGTCCGGAGGCGAGGATGGTTTCCGTCTCGTTGCTCTTGTTGATGCTGACGATGTAGCCTCCGGTAAGCGCCGGGGCCGCCGAGTCGGCGGGTGCCAAATCCGGAATGTCCACCCGGTCCTTGCCGCGCTCCACGGTCTCCACCAGAACATAGATGCCGTAGTAGTCCGCGGACGAAAGCGCGCCTCCGTCGGTATTGAGATACAATTCGACGAACTTCGTGCGCGGGGAGTAGCGCCCCATGCGCCCGGCCAGTTCATAGGCGAGCCGGTTGTTCATGTACGTGCGGTCAAACTCGTAAGGGGCATACAATGCCCAGTCCCCGTCCTCCGGCATACCCAGCAGCGGCACGCGCCGGTCAGCCCCGGTTTCATCCCAGAACTCGAGATCGAATCCCTGCTTGGCGTAGGAGGCGGAGGACTGCCCCCGCACGTGAGAGGCCCCGCGGCTTAGAATCGTGGGAGTGCCGCTGAGCACGGTCTGACCGTTGGCACCCGGTTCGTATACAGCCACCACGGCGGGTTTTGCCGGGCTTTCTCCAGTGCCTCCCAGATTGCCGCCCCCAAGGGTATCGATAACGATCACCGGAAGCTTGTAAGTATCCGCCGCGCTGGGCTGGACCGTGGGAGCGACAAAAAGATAAAGCGCCTCGGCGGGTCTGCCGGCCACTCCGTCG
>DATAIE010000559.1:0-4426 GCA_036262875.1 Verrucomicrobiales bacterium | reverse complement strand
CCTATCTCAATGAAGCACAGATCACGAGCGGCACCCTCGCCTATGCCTTCGGGATGGGAAAACCGGTGATTTCCACGCCTTATTGGCATGCCGCCGAACTTCTTTCCGATGACCACGGCATACTGGTCCCGTTCGGAGATGCCGATTCGCTGGCCGCTGCGGCCAATCGTCTGTTCCATGATGACGAGGCCCGTGAAGCCATGGCACAGCGTGCCTATGGCAAGGGCCGGGAAATGACGTGGAAAGCGGTGGGACAGCGTTACGCGGAAGTCATCGAGGACGCGGTTAACGACGGGCACCGGGTCTTCCAGCCGGGATCCGCCGGTGACGAGGTTCCGCATCCTTCACTCGAACACCTCGTGCGCATGATGGGGGAGTTCGGAATCTATCAGCACGCCATTGGGACCAATCCTGATCCGGCCCATGGATACTGCACCGACGACAACGCACGGGCCGTTATCGCTCTCGCGGACCTTGCAAGAACGAACCATCCCGACAGCCGGATCGGCGACATGTTCACGCGGTGCTTCAACGTTCTGGTGCAGGCATGCGACCTCCGGACGGACCGGTTTCGCAACTTCATGGATGCGGATGGCAACTGGCTGGAGGCGTTCGGGAGTGAGGACAGTCACGGGCGCGCCATCTGGTCGCTCGGGCATGTGGTGCGCCACTGCCCGCCTTCCCGCGAACGGGACTGCGCGGCGCGGATCCTGCGCATTGCGGCTCCCGCCGCCGTGCGGTTCACCTCACCGCGGGCCTGGGCCTTTACTCTTCTCGGCCTGACTCTCTACCTTGATTCAGTGCGTTCCGATATTCTCACCGAGATTCTCCGCAACGAACTCGCCTCAAGACTCTTTTCGCTCTATCAGACGAGCGCTTCCGATGACTGGCTGTGGTTTGAAAACAACGTTACCTACGACAACGGAAAGATCCCTGAAGCTCTCCTGGCCGCCGCCAGGCAAACGGGAAATACCGGATGGTGCCGCGCGGCGCTGCGCACCCTCGGTTTTCTCACGCGGGCTCAGACATCCCCGCAGGGCCACTTCCGCCCGGTGGGTTGTGAGGGCTTCTGGAAAAGGGGAGAAACGCCGGCACAGTTTGACCAGCAGCCCCTGGAGGCCCACACGATGACCTCTGTCTGCCTCGCCGCGTATGAACTGACCGGCCAGGTGCGGTGGCTGGACAGCGCCTGGAGGGCCTTCACATGGTTTACGGGAGGGAACGACCTCTCGCTGCCTGTAGTGGACGAGGTGAGCGGAGGATGCTGCGATGGATTGAAACGCTATGGCCTGAACTGCAACCAGGGCGCTGAATCCACGCTCGCCTGGATTCAGTCCGCTGCTCTGATGCGTTTGACATCGAGGATTTCCACTTTCCTTCCCTATCGCGAAGCTGCTCACCCTGTCTATACCGCGGCTGCTTGAAGGTGCCCTGTCATGTCTACGAACTCTCTCGTTCGCAAACTCCCCATCACTCTTCGTCCGGACGCCCGCCGCGTTCTCATTCGTCCGTTCCGTCCCGGCACGGAGCCGATGGGAAACGGCAGCGGTCGCGCGGACGAACCGCGGGTGCTCAAAATTCTCTCCCGCATTTTCGCCCTCTCCGAAGAGGAGGCGGAAACCCAGTGGAAAGTCATCTCGGAGGACTTTGCCGGCCGGCACGAAGAACTGAACAACTATTTTCTTGCCCGGTTCGATGAGATCTCTTCGTGGCTTCCGACGGACGCAGTCCTGACAGAAACGCGGCGGCTGCTCATCGGTTCCTATTTCACGCATGAGTATTCGCTGGAGGCGGCGGCTCTCTTCAATCCCAGTATCGTCGCCTGTCCCGACCAGTCAGGGCTTCCCGAAGGGTCCCTCCGCTTTATCCTCAGTCTGCGCGCGGTGGGGGAGGGACACATCTCCTCCCTCGGCTTCCGGAGCGGGATCGTGACGGAGAATTTCGATGTCGACTTTACAGAAGCCGCACGGTGGGTGGTGGAACCAAAGCGCGTAGTGGATGAGTCTTTCAATTCCGCCTGGTTCCACCGCAAGTGCCGGGAACTGGGAGTGGATTGCAGTTATGTCGACCAGGTGGTCACTCTCCTGCCGGAGCATTTTAACGAAGCGGAACTGAAGGCCGCCGTCCGTCAGGCCTGCGCCATGTCCTCCGATGTCAATTGCGCGGCCTCCGGAGAGCGGCTGCTGATGCTGGCAAAGTCCAACTTCAGTGTGGCTTTCGATGCAGACCTTCGTTACTCGGAGCGCGCCATTTTTCCGGTTTCGCCGAGCCAGACGAATGGAATCGAGGATGCCCGGTTCGTGCAGTTCACGGATGACGATGGCACGGTGAGTTTTTACGCCACTTACACCGCCTTCGACGGACGCGTCATCTTTCCCCAGATTCTGGAGACGAATGATTTCCTCAATTTCCATTTTCGGACGCTCCAGGGGGCGGCGGTGCAAAACAAGGGGATGGCGCTTTTTCCGCGCCGCATCGATGGCCGCTTCGCAATGCTGAGCCGCCAGGATAACGAAAATATCCGGCTGATGTATTCGGATGATGTTTACCGGTGGGATTCGTCGGAGGTGCTGGTGCGTCCGACTCAGCCGTGGGAATTCGTTCAACTCGGAAACTGCGGCTCGCCTCTGGAGATCGATGATGGGTGGCTCCTCCTCACTCACGGCGTGGGTGCCATGCGCAAGTATTGCATCGGAGCCCTGCTTTTGGACAAGAACGATCCCTCCAAGGTAATTGGCCGGCTCACGGAGCCGCTCATTCGCCCCGCTCCGGAGGAACGCGAAGGGTACGTCCCCAACGTCGTCTATACCTGCGGCGGCTTGATCCACAAAGATCACCTTGTCCTGCCATATGCCACCTCCGACTGGTTTACCTCCTTTGGAATTATCAAGGTGCCGGATTTGGTGGCGGCCATGAAGTAAGCCGGAACGGTAATGGCTGATGCGGGATCAGGAGGGCCAGTTGGCGCACTGGTTGCGGAGTTCGATCTGGCCTTTTTGAAGCTCTGCACACTGCCGTGAGAGGCACTGGCTCACTTGAGAGGGAAGATTGACCTGCGTGGCCAGCAGCGCGGCATAGAAATCGGCAGCCGCCTTCTCTCCCTCCGCCACCTCCTCCAGAATGGTTTTGTCGCTTCGCCCTGACAGGACGGTCTTCAATCCCACCCACGCCCGGTGCATGGCCCCGGAGACCGAACCCGCATGATCGACATTTTTCCTGCCGTAAACGCGCTCGAAGTCCTGCAATTCACCGACGAACAGGGCTCTTTGCCCGCTGTAGTTGAGAAACTCGTCTTTCAGTTCGGGGGAGGCGGCGTGTTCCGATGCCTGACGAAACCCCTTTTCGCTGTCCCGCAGCACTTCGATGGTGTCTGCCAGCACTGCGAGTACGTCCCGGTCGGTGTCGTTTCCGGCGGGATCGAAAGACCGGCGCCCGGCCGGATAGTCCATAAGAATCGCGTCCATAGCTTTCGTTGGTTGGGGGTTTCCATTCGGAGCATAAAAATCCGCATGAAGTGTACCCGTCCCCCCGGGACCCCACCGGGCGGAGAGGCGGCACGGCGGGTGCATCCCCCGGGAGATCAGAGCACTCCCCGAATTATGAACTCCACACTTATTGCCGCCTTTGAAGAGAAACAGTCCGCTGAAGATCTCACCGGCTATCTCCTCAAACAGAACATTCCCGCCGCAACGGTCGACTTAACGGTTTCCACCCCCGGAAATGCCCTGCCTCCGGAATTTGCCAAGTACCAGGTGCGGGTGCCCGGAGAGGACGCTGCGGCGGCCGTCCAAGCTACCAGCCATACAGATGAGGGGCTGCGTCTGATCAGCCCGGCGATCCATTGCCCGGACTGCGGCTCGCTGAGGGTGCGCTACCCCGAAATGCCCCGTAACTTTGTGGCTCCCTTCTTTTTCAGGCTGCTGGTGAAGGTCAAACTGATCGAAGGCTCCTATGCCTGTCTCACCTGCAAACGCGAGTGGTCCCCCGAAACCCAGCGGAAGCGCAGGTAGCAGTCGTGCCGGTTGTTGGGCGCTTTGCATTCTGCCGACTCGCTCATTGCAGCATGCATCGTTGGCGGAACTCCCCGGGGAAGCGTCTCCGCCGGGCTTCTGGTATGGCTCATGCACGGCTTCGGTCTGTTGAAACTTTATTGAATTTGGTGAGCGCAGGATGAGGCCGGAGAAATCCGGAGGATTACCAGGCGGTCACCCGGTTGGATGGAAATCGGACGTTCGACCGAAACCAGGGGAACTGAACCACACTCGCCGCGGAATGACAAAGCGCATCCGCAGCAGTGTCAGTTCCGACGGGCCAGCCCGCAGGCACGCGGGCTGGCCCCAATTTTTTTCCAAAGTCCAGCACTTTCCGGTGAAACTTGGAGAGTGCTCAAAATGGAGAATTCGCTTGCGCGGGAAAGCCGGCTTTT
>DATAIE010000558.1:0-3882 GCA_036262875.1 Verrucomicrobiales bacterium | reverse complement strand
ATCATGCCAGGCACGATGTTGTGCAGCGGACGTGCATTGTTGCGGATCCACTCGCGGCGGCCATTGCGGACCATCTTGTTCACCACTTCGCTGGTGTACTCGCTGCTCATGTCCTCGAATTCGTGACTCAGCACCACGCGTACCGGCGTCGCGGGCATGTAGCGGGAGACGAGGTGAGGATGCGGACCGAACTTCGGCGTCGCGAGATAGATGCCCTCCAGAAGGACGATCTGCGCGCGCTCATCCTCCCAAACGACGTAAGCCGTATTGCCGATGGCGGTGGCGAGGAGGACCTCGATGGCACGGGCCACCAGCGGATGGTCCCATGTGAGGAAGATGGCGTCCTCGCGGGTCGCGGCCACGCTGCGGTGATAGGCGAAGGTGAGGCCTTCCTTGGGCACTTCCTCAAAGCGGAACTGCATCTCCGGATTCGGCTTCACAAAAATAACCCGCGGTCCTTTCGTCTCGACCAGGATGCCGAGCGTTTCCAGCGTGCGGTTCATGAAGATGTCCAGCGAGTCATCGTCGTCGCTGGAGGTCATGCGGGAGAGCGCCTGATCGGCGGAAGGTCCGCGACAGGAGACGGCTTCCAAAAAGGCATCCGCATGTTTTTGCAGACGCTTCACGGCGGCCTCGTGAGCCGTCGCGGTCTTTTTGATGAGGACCTTCAACTCGTCATCCAGCTTCGGATTGTGCTTCACGCCGATCCGTTTGGCGACGTCATGCACCGCCTTGCTGAATTCGGCGGCGGCTTCCACCTGACCCTCGGTGGCTGTTTGGAAAACGTGCAGGCCGTCGTGCAGCCAGCGGGCGGTCATTTCCTGCGGGGTATCCTCCACCACCGGGATGTGAATATCGAGCTTTCCGGAGAAACAGTTTTCGCAGGAGAAGAGCCGTTCTCTTGCTTCCTCGACGGTGAGCGGAGTGTCCCACAGCACCACCATATCGAAGCCGGGAAATCCGCGTCCGATCATGTCCTCGGCACCCACCACCACGGCGGCGGGAGCGACGCCCTGGTCCGCACGGGGAGCATCGGTGACCAACTCGGTGGTGCCGTCCACTTTGGCCCGGAGACCTTTTTCGACGGCGACCGCGCGGGCGCGTGAAGCGGTGATTACCAGCGCCCGGGGGGGCGGCGGAGCCGGGGGCGGGGGCGGCTCGTTGGGAGCGGGCGGGATGAGGGAAGGGGGAGGGGGACTAACAAGAGCCGCCAGCCATTGCACGGCGGCGGGGTCCACGGCGGAAGGCTCCGCCTTGGGCTTGCCCTTCACCGGTTCGGTCACGGCGACCGGGTGTTTGAACTCCTCTTTCAGTCCATCCCGGGCTTCGGGTTTGGCTTCCAGTTTTACGAACTGAACGCTGCGAACCGGCAGGCCGGTGACGCGGGCCCGGGTATTGCGGAACACCGAGCGGCCGGCTTCATGACCGTCGAGCAGGTAATCAAGCAGGTAGTCGCGGGTTTCCTCGCGGCCCTCTTTCCATGATTTGTGCAGTTCTTTTACTTTCGGATCGGCGGCTCCGAGCGGCTTGAGAAGCGAATCGGCCTCTTTGTCGCAGGCGGTGACGCTCAAGAGCTTGGTAACGGCCAGTTCCAGCGGCTCCATCTCCTTGCGGTGGGCGGAGTACTTGCGCGTGGAGGAAAAAGCTTCGGGGTCCAGCAGGTGGAGGCGACCGAAATGAGATTTGGCATCATGCTCAGGGCCGGTGCTGCTTACGAGGATGAGGCTTTTGGCCGCCGGAGAAACGATTTCCATCGCATTCCACGCGGCGTTGCCGCCTTCGTCCCAGGTCAATTCCTCTGCGCCCGCCACCAGCACGACATCCCATCCGGCGGCGGCGGCTTCCTTCGCATGCTTTCCGCGGTGTCCGCCAAACTCCTCCAGGGACATGCTGACCCAGCGCTCCATGGTCTCGCCGTCTTCATTCACATCGGAATGGAAGGCGGTGGTTTCCTCCTTCGCTGTTTTTTTGGCGACGGTCTTTTTGGCCGGCTTCGGCGCGAAATCCTCTTCGGTGAGCCGCTCGAATTCAAATTCGAACCGCCGGCGGAATTCCAGTTCGGTGCGCCACATCAGGTGCTCCGGCGCCAGCAGAAGAACGCGCGTCGCATTTCCAAACACTCTCAGGCGCTGCAAAATAAGGCCCGCCTCCACCGTTTTTCCCATGCCTGGCTCATCCGCCAGCAGGACGCGGGGATGTTGAAACCGCGTGGCCTGCACCACAGTATGCAACTGGTGCGCCCGCGGCGTATAGCGGCCATTCAACAGGCCGCGCAGCGGAGCGCGGAAGGTCTTGAACCGCCGGTAGAGCGCGCGGTGCCGCAAATTGTAGACCTGCTTTTCCTCCACCTGCGCATTCAGCAGCCGGTCGTAGGGCTTGCTGAACGTGAGAGAGTCGCTCAGCCGGCTCTCGTCGATCTTCTTGCCCTTACTATAATAGATGACGGTTCCTTCCTTCTCATCCACCTGCTCGACGGTGAAGTTCTTGCCGTCCTGTGTTTTCAGGAGATCGCCCACGGAAAATTTTACGCGGGTGAGCGGAGGGCCTTCGATCGTGTAGACGCGCGTGGTTTCTGTCGATGGAAAGACAATCGTGACCCGGTCCGACTCGGTTTTTAATACGAGGCCCAGTCCCAACTCCGGCTCCGTCTGGCTTAACCAGCGCTGCCCTGAAACAAAACGATTTGGTAGCATTTCAAACTCTAAATTTAACTGAAAGAACGTGCTGTATAGGCTGTCGGAAGCGGCGGTCAAGTTACTCCTTCAGAAATTGCGTGACTCAGGCTGCGTAACACGTTGATTATCATTGGTTGAGGAGACGTTTCCCGTAAATGCGAATATTTTTAGCGGCGCGTCTTGCAGAATGCATGATCCAAATTAATGAAAATTCAACCAAGGCCGCGTTTTGGAAGGGACTGAAGGGAAAAAGGGGATGTTTCCTGAGGACAGCGCGGCAACCGCCGGAAATTGTTTGGGAAAATTTACCTTTCCCGGAGGGATTCGGTCTCAGGGGCCCGCGGCGGTGTTTGGAGGAGGAGGCGGAGCCAGGGCCGGGGAAGGGACGGAAAGGATGGGAGGGACCAAAGGGGACGATGGAGCGGGTGGTGAAGAAAGCGGCGGCGCGTGGGGAGGGGATGCGGGAGACAAGGTGCCGGAGGCTGGTGGCGCGGACCGGGGTGGGGCAGTGGTTGCGGGTGGTGAGGGAGTCGGGGGAAGGGAAGGTGCGGGCGCGGGGTTGCCGAAGATGTCCTCAAAGGTGGGGGTGCGGCCGGAGGCGATGATTTCATCGATTTTGGCGAGGCCGGCCTCGATGTCCTCCGGACGGAGGGGAGGGAAGGCTTCGGTGAAGGACTCCGCGGGTGGTGGTGCGGGCGGCGGGGCTTTTTTCCGGCGGTGGAGGTGCTGCAGGATGCGACCGCTGAAGGCTCCGGCGCGGAGGGCGAGGCGGAAACTGCGTTCGAGCGCGGCAGTGAGGGGATCGCCGCGGAGGGTGCATTGGGTGATATAGCGGAAGAGCAGGGCCATGACGTTGGCCTGGCCGAGGAGGGCGGCTTCGATGGCGTTGTCACTGTGCGCAGGGGCGACGGGCATTTCGTCGAGGGATTGATCGAGGAGGGACTGGAGGGCGGTCATGGCGGGACGACGGGATGTTAGGCGGAAAAGGTAAGGGCGGGTGGCGGGGGCGCAATGCGGTGGCGGTCTTACCCGGTCTTACCGCGTCCGACGCGGTAAGACCGGGTAAGACCAGGTAAGACCGCCCAACCATTGCGCCCCCGCCACCCGCCCTTACCTTTCCGCCTAACATCCCGACTTCGTCATGACCGCCCTCCAGTCCCTCCTCGATCAATCCCTCGACGAAATGCCCGTCGCCCCTGCGCACAGT
>DATAIE010000557.1:0-3535 GCA_036262875.1 Verrucomicrobiales bacterium | reverse complement strand
GACAATTCCACTCCGCCCTTCACGCGCTTCTGCTCCGGCAATATGTCCGGAGCCCGCGAAGGATTTGACCGGAACATTTATTTCTGCGGTGAGGAAATCGAAACCGGTACCTTCGATCCGCGCGCCGGCTCCGCCGTGGCTATTTTCGACGGCATTGCCCACGTCATGCCCTCCATGGGGCACCTGCCCTGGGAAAATCTGCTCCCGATGCCCCGCGTGGACACCGGTCTTTATGCCAATAAAACGGTGATCATGCTGATGGAGGACGGGCCCGCCACGTCGCCTTATTGCGGTCTTTTCCTGTATGTGGGAACGAAGAACAAATTGAGCGCCGATCCGATGATCAAAAACGGCCTGGTGGGAGGCCAGTTCTATGTGCTGCGCAGCCTGGATGAGGACTATAACAGCGAGCCGGATTTCTATGGTGAAGGCAGCGCGGTCCAGGCCGAGTGGGTGCGCATTCCGAGTATCGCCACCAAGACCTATGCGGAGATCAAGACGGCTGCCGTCAATCAGGACTTCTTTCGCTTCAGCCGCCCCGAAGACGGCGCATGGAGCAAGACCAGCAAGTTCGACTACTATTTCGTGACCACCGGCGGGGACACCACTGCCTCGGTGGGAGCCAACAAGCTGGGCCGCCTCTACCATGTGGCGATGGACCCGCAGAACCCGCTCGGTTTTGTGACTATCGACATCGTTGGCGATGCGAATCACAGCAATCACCCGGACCTTCCGGTTTCCCCGGACAACATCGACACCAGCGCCCGCTACCTCATGGTGGACGAGGACGGACATGCGGATTCCCGGCCCGTGATGGCCCAGCGGAACCGTGACGGCTCCATCTGGCGCTATGACCTGTGGGACATCACTGCTCCTCCGCTTCGCGTCGCCGGTCTGACGGCTATCGGCCGCGACGGCGTCTATGCCAATCCGGGATTTGTGACGACTCCTGGATCGCTGCCGGGAACCCCGACATTCAATACATCCAAATACACCCCCACCATGCGGGGCATTTGGGAAACCACGGGCGTCTGTGAAACCGGCGGCATCTTCGGAGACGGCACATTCGTCTTCAATGTCCAGGCGCACAGCCCCACCGCTTCCCCCGGAGACAACACCGTCGAAGACGGCCAGCTCCTGATCCTCTTGCCCGGCAATCTCTAACCATCGGGCCTTACCGGCGGCAGGGAGGCGTACCACGTGCGCTCCCTGCCGCCTCTTTGATTTTCTCGTTCCCTTCCCCGCCCACTCTTATGAAAAGACCGGTTCTTCTTACCCTGCTCCTTGCTCTCGTTTCCGCCGCTCAGTCGTCAGCCTCCATCTCGGCCGCCGGCGACCTCATGTTCACCGGCTTCAATGCCGATGGAAACGACGACCTCGCGTTCGTGCTGCTCAACAGCTACACAGCGAACACCCCCATCTTCTTCACCGACAACGAATGGGACGGTTCCTCCTGGGTCGATACCTCCGAAACCTTTTTCCACTGGAGCAGCCCGGTCAATCTCGATGCGGGCACCGTCATCACGCTCGGCGGTCTCAGCACCGGCACCATTGCGACCAACACAGGTTCCGCTTCCTTCGACAGCGGCACCAACTTCGGGCTGGGCGCCAGCAATGAGGCGGTGTATGCCTTTGTAGGAGCCTCCTTCGATACGGCCAGTCCCGCATTCGTGAGCGCCTTTGCCAACAGCGGATTCATCAGCAATCCGACGGGATTTCTCACCAATACCGGTCTTACGGCGGGCAGCACGGCCACGGAGTTTACCAACGGCGCCGACATCTTCGCTTATACCGGGCCGCGCTCGAATCAGTCGTCATGGGCGGCCTATGATGCGCTCACCGGGGGAACGGCGAACTGGGTCAGCCAGGACGGATCGGGCGATCAGTCGGTGGACGGCATTGGGCCGGATCTGCCCTTCAACACGACTGGCTTTACCATCAATGCGTCCGTGCCGGAGCCGCGTGCGCCCATGCTGGCCGCGCTGTGCGCCGCCGGACTGCTGACTCTTCGCCGCCGGACATGGTGAACTCAAACCGCGTTCTCCCGTGAAACGACTTCTGTGCATGGTGCTGCTGGCGACGGCGATCTCCTCGCCGGCCGAAGATCCTGATGCGGTGGACGCCCGCATGGCCGCCGAGGCTGCGCAGACGTGTTTTCGCATCATCGAGGCCAACTACGGGGACTGCGTGACACAGGCGCAGTTGCTGGAGAAGGCGGTCACCGAATTCACTGCAAAACCGTCCGCTGCCCGCCTCAAGGCGGCGAGGCAGGCATGGATCACCGCCCGGAAGTCCTACGCTCCCAGTGAAGCCTATCGCTTTTGCGGAGGCCCTATCGATTCGGAGGGAGGTCCGGAGGAACTGCTGAATGCATGGCCCATTGATGAGGCTGTGATCGATCGCGTGCCCGGCAGCACCGTAGTGTCCATCATCGAAGACACAAAGTCCTGGCCGGTTCTCGATGCCAAAACGCTGACAGAGCTGAACATGAAGGACGGGGAGAAAAACGTCACGTGCGGCTGGCATGCCGTGGAGTTTTTGCTGTGGGGTCAGGACACGTCGGCGGACGGTCCAGGCAACCGGCCTTTCACCGACTACACGACGGCTCCGCACGCGAACCGGCGCCGGGAGTTCCTCTCCGTTTCCACACATGAGATCACCCGCCATCTGAAGCCTCTGTGCGACGCCTGGAAGCCAGGCGTGAAAGGGAACTACCGCGCCCAGCGGGAAACGACCGACGCGGATGACGCTCTCCGCACCGTCGTCCGCGGCATGGTGACCCTCAGCGGCTTCGAACTCGCGAGTGAACGCATCCGGGTGCCCTGCGAAACCAGAATGCAGGAGGAGGAGCACTCGTGCTTCTCCGACACCACGACCTTCGACATCCAGGGAAACATTCAGGGCATGGTGAATCTCTGGCAGGGCAAATACCGGCGTATCGACGGCACGGTCATCCAGGGGGTGAGCATCAAAGACCTCACCGAAAAACGCGATGCGGATCTCGCCAAAGAGATCACGCAAATCCTCGATGACGCCACGGCGATGGCTGCGAAGCTGCCGGTGCGCTTCGATCAAGCCATCCTTGAACCCGTCAGCGGCCCTGGTCAGCAGGCGCTGCGAAAGCTGTCCGAAAAGCTCGACCTGCTGAGCCGTACGCTGAAGCGTTTCGCGGAACGGATGGGCCGGCCCTACACCGCCGCGGAGTTGGAAGGATGAAGCGCATCGCCGCCATTTTACTGATCCCGCTGACCTGCGGCGTTGCGAACGAAGCCGGCGGAAGACGGGCGACGGTTTCCTCGATCTTCACCGGCGCAGACAGCGGAGGGGAGACGACCGCCTATGCCGCGGGGAAGCGGGCCTATGCCTCGCCGCTGGCAAACCTGGGAGAGGACAACCGTATCCTGCACACTGTCGGGAATTCCCTCTTCAATGAAAACTGGGTCGCCGCGCCTGGCTCCGCGAAAGCCAGGGACGGGCTGGGTCCGTTGTTCCATGCGCGCTCGTGTTCCAGTTGCCATGAACTGGACGGACGCGG
>DATAIE010000556.1:0-3802 GCA_036262875.1 Verrucomicrobiales bacterium | reverse complement strand
AGGGCACGGTGGATGCGGCCACAGCGGATGTGTCAGGACTGGCGTCACCGTCCCATACGCTCGTGCTGCGGGAGAGCAATGGTCTCGTCCGCGTGCTGCTCGGTGACCGGGCTGCGGTGCCGGACCGTGACTTTGTGCTGCGCGGACGCGATGTCTCCTCCGCCAGTCTGCAGCAGGCCGCCTGGCTCTGTGAGGATGAACGCGGCTGCCATACACTGATCCGTGCCGTGGCTCCGGCCGGGATGGCCTCCTCGAATGATGCCGCGCAGGACGTTTATTTTCTCGTGGACCGGTCCGGCAGCATGGCTGGCGTGAAGTGGACGGCCACGTGCACGGCGCTTCGCACATTCCTTTCCAATCTCGCTCCGCAGGACCGCGCATGGATCACGTGGTTCGAAAGCAGTTGGCAGGACATGGCCGCGCGTCCCCTGCCGCCCGCGGCGCTGCTGGCGGAACCTGCCATGCAGCGCCTCGAAGAATGGGGCACTGCCGGAGGCACTGAACTCCTGCCAGCCCTGACCCACGTGCTGGAAGTCATCGGCGAACGCTCGCGCAATCGCCGCGTGGTCACCGTGCTTATTACGGACGGGCAGGTGGGCAACGAAGCGGAGGTTTTGTCTCTTATGAAAAAGCATCCGTCGCAGCGGGTCTTCACCTTTGGCATCGATACCGTGGTGAACGACGCCTTCCTCCGGCGACTGGCGACTCAGCAGCGGGGATCCTGTCATTTGGCAACCCCGACGGAGGATCTCGTCTCACCGATTGCCGCCCTGGCGCTGCGGCTGCGACGCCCCGTCCTGACCGATATTACGCCGGGACCTGGATGGGAACTCCCGGCCGAAGCTCCTCCGGATCTCCTGGCTGGAGTATCGCTGTCGCTGGTCATGCGGCGCACTTCTCCTGGTGCTCCGCTGACTTATACCGGAGCCCGCGCCGACGGTGAGAGGATCACCGTGCCCGTTGATTCCCGGAAGGAAGCTCTTTCCGGCATCGCACTGCTCTGGGCCCGGAAACGCATCGATTCACTGATCGAAGCCGGAAAACAGGCAGAGGCGGTGGAACTCGCCCGGAAGAGCAATCTGATCTGTGAGGGCGCAGCGTTTATCGCCTGGGATGAAGCAGAACGCGTGATCGTCAATGGCAGCGCCCGGCCCCTGTATCAGCCAGCCATGGAACCGGCCCAATGGGACGGCATCGCCGCGTGTGCTCCCTGTCCGCCGCCAGCGGTCGTGCCCGCTCCCCAATCGACGATAATCCGTTTGCCCTCTTCTGAGCAAAAAAGGATCTATCGAACGCGCATGAGAGAAATAGCCTCGGCCATGAGCGAAGAGCTCAGCCGCGAACCCACTGCTGAAGAACTCTCCGAGGAGATCGGCATCGACCGTGCAAAACTCGCCCAACTCAAGGCAGCCGCCGTGAGGAGTCCGTCCACGGGTGGGCCATCTTCGAAGAGTAAAAAAGAGAAAGGCGAACTCTTCGAAGCATCCACAGAATACTGCTGTGATGAAGCCGGCATCACTCCCGGTCAATCATTGAGAAGCTTTGTCGACGGTCTCCGTCTCTTGAAGCCCTCCACCGGCAGGCAGTGGACCTCCGATCTCTTCGACTGGCTGGAGCAGTGGCTGTTGTCCGATCCCACGCAGAGGAGCGTTCGCGAGAAACTTCTGAGCGACCTCACCGTCGCGCTGGCGGCGATGCCGGAAAACGGGCGCACCGCCCGCCTGGAACAGTGGCTCGCGGAAACCTTCAGGGAACAGCCGGCTTTCCTCCGAGGATGCCTCGGCGGGATCGTGTAGCGGTTCTTGCGGCGGAGGTCACTGGCACCTCCGCCTGCGGGGGCGGGGGTGGAAGCACCGCTGCGGCGGTTTCCATCACTGGCTTATCCGGAATGAGTCCGGCCTGTTTCCGCCTCGCCCATTCCGCATCGATCAGAATCAACTGCGAAGGATGCACCTGGCGCCACTGACCGTTTTCATCCTTCAGGATGATTTGAGAGGGCTTCGCATCCACCAGTTTCCCCATCATGGTGGAGCCGGCCCGGCTCGTCCAGACGCGATACCCCTGGGACGTCAGGTTATCGATCCGCATTTGATAGTAACGCTTGCGCTCCTCGTAGCGGCGGATGGTTTCCTTCATCCGGTCCAGCATTACATGCGCGGTGCTGAACTCCTGGTTGGTCCGCGGATCCTTGATGCGCCGGTAGCCTTTGAGGCGCAGCAGTTCCCGGCCGGATTCATCGATCATGATCAGCGTCGGATAACCGGTCACTTTGAAGTAATCCTTGAACCGCTTCAGCGCCTCCAGCTTCGCCTCCGTATAGGTCTTCGGCGGACTGCCCACCGGATACTGCAATTTGGTGAGGATCAGATTGGCCGCCGCGAATTCGTTGAATTCCGTCATGGAGAACAGGTCATTGTTCACATGCACCGTGGGGCAGGCGCCGTCCCACATCTGCGCAAAGAAAATCAGCAGGGGCTTTCGCTGTTCCGTGGAGACTTTGCGGGCCTCCAGCGGGCTCTTGTACCACTTTGTCAATTTGGCCAGCGGCAGGATGTCCGGCTCCGGTCCGGACGCCGGCGGAGGCGGGCCGGGTTCGAGGTTCGGTGCAGCGGGACCGGGACGGGATTGTTTCTTCAGGTTTGGCAAAATCAAACCAGGAACGGCGGGCATCTCGGGGATCGGCTCTCCGTCCGCCGGCAGTCCGATATCACCCACGTCCGGCAACTGATCCATACTCCCCGCCTCCGGAGGAGGCATGACGGGATTTTCCTCGCCGGGAGCGAGCCCTTCGGGCGGAGCCCCGTCCGGGCCGGTTGGCAGCAAAGAGAAGGCCTCTCCCACATCCACCCTTCCCTCCTGATCAGGCAGCGGCGGTTCCGGCAGCGGCGGCTGAGGCGTCCTGGCATGCAGACACGTCAGCGACAGCAGGGCCGCTGAAAAAGCGAGGACAGCCAGAGGAGACCGGGACATTTCCGCGCGAGTGTATCAGGGGTTTTCGGGATTTCGAATAGATAAATCGCTGACTTCCACGAATATGGCTTTTGCAAAAATGCCTGATATTCAGGCAATCGTGGCCTTGACAGGCCGAAAGGGGGCTACTAAGGGCACGGCTCCCTTTTTCCCGGCAAACTCTTACCTGTCACAATCCTATGGCCAACGTCCAAGTCATCCTCAAAGAAAAAATCGCCTCCCTCGGTGCTGAAGCCGACATCGTGGCGGTAAAAGCCGGTTATGCCCGCAACTACCTGATCCCCCAGGGCAAAGCCTATGAGGCTACCGCCGGGAATCTGCGCCAGATCACCAATTTGAAAGCCAAGCGCGCTGAGCGTGAAGGCGCCGAGAAGACCGAGGCCCAGAATACGGCTGCCCGGCTTCGCAAGATCACCCTCAAACTCGAACTGGCCATCGGTCAGGGCGGAAAAGCCTTCGGCGCCATCACCGCTGCGGACATCGCCGACGCCATCCTCGCTCAAACGAAGATCAAGGTCGACCGTCACGCCATCGATCTGGAAAAGCCCATCAAGACCACCGGCAAACACGAAGTCACCGTTCGCGTGCATCCTGAAGTGGAAGCCGTGGTAAAACTGGCGATCACCACTCCGGACGCCCCGGAGGAAAAAGAAGAAGCCGCCGAGTAATCTTTTCCCGCCCCAGCGCGGAATGCAAACCGCCCCGGTTCTCCACCGGGGCGGTTTTTTTGCGTTCACAGCCCCTCTTTACGGCAGCCTCCAGCAGTACGAGTACTCACGAACTGGAATACGCGACTGGGAGCGCCGCCGTCCCGGCGGCTTCTTCTCTTTGC
>DATAIE010000555.1:0-3934 GCA_036262875.1 Verrucomicrobiales bacterium | reverse complement strand
CCCCGTACCTTCCCCTCACGCATTGCCAACCTGGGATTTACCGCGCAACTGCCGGCGGATTGGATTTCCCACGACCTGCCGGAGGAAGCGCCGGATTTCTCTGATCCGTCACGCTGTTTTCCGCTGGCGGTGCTCACAGCTCCCTGGGCCGCCATGGTTTTCGCGGCGGTGGCGCGTCCCGCGTATGAAGACGGCTCGCTTCAGGACTGGGCGTCCTTTCTCCTGAGTCATAGCGAACTCACACCCCGCGCCATCGGCTCCTTGGACATCGCGGGTGTGCCTGCGCTCGCGGGGGAGGCCGTGCAGGAGTCGGAAATGGGACCCATGCTCGTGCGGTTTGCCTTTTTGGAGGACGGCGGGAGATTGATTAACCTCTCGTTCTCCGCGCCCGAGCCGCTCGCGGATTCCGTGCGCGGAGCGTGGTTTACGCTCCTGTCGTCATTTACCCTGGAGTCGCCGCAGGGTTCGCGGTTTAGTGCGCCGTCCGAATCCACGCCGTCCTCACCCGAGGCCCCTCCTGTCCCGGAGGCTCCACCGGCCCCGGCCTCCGATGCGCCGTGTACCTTCGGCCAGTTCGCCCTCGCCGATAACGCCGCCACCCTGGATCGGGAGCACCCTGTCAATGTCAGCATGCGCGACCGCGGCGCGGGTCTCGCGCCCAATGTCGTCAGCAGCAGCGACGACGAAAAACGCGCTACGGTCGCCGCCGGCGCTATCATGGCGTTTTGCGGGGTGCCCTACGGCTGGCATGTGATCGATGACGGCGGCCGGACACTGGTGCTCGATCCCGGAGGTGCTATCCAAATCAGCCTGAACCTGCTCCGGCAGGAAGACCAGAGTCCCGCCGAATTGCTCGACAGCATCGAAGCTCAAATGCGCCAGGACTACCCTCACCCGGAGTTCGTTAGGCTTGCGCAGGGAAAAATCCACGCCCTCGGAGCACGCAACATCGCGGATGGAGAGCAGCCGCTGGAGCAATACCACATGCTTTTCCCCTGCCACGTGGACGGGATGGTTCTGCGGGCCCGCGTCACCACCATTCCGGACCGCCGCGTCGATGCCTGCAATCTGGCGGAGTTGATCCTGGAAAGCTGCTCCGGCGATGCACCCTCACGGCCCGCCGAACAAATCGATGGCCCGGCATGGTATCGGAAAGCCGCCGCGCTGGAAGCACAGAACCGGCTGGAGGAGGCCGAAAAGACGATCCACGACGAGTGTCAGGACATCGGCTTCGCTCAGGCCACGGCTGAACTTTACCTCCAGCGCATGATACGCCTCCAAAAAAACGGGGATGAACCCGGTGCCCTTGAGGCCTTTAAAAAATCCAGCGGCTTCATTCGCTTCTACGCCAGTCTTGCCACCAGCGGCGGCGAAGGCGTGGCCCTCTCTGCCGAACGGGATGAATTCCGCCGCCGGCTCGTCGCCGCCTATGGCCGCGACCCTGAAGCTTGAATGCCGCTCCTTTGAAGCGACGGGCGGGATTCCTTTGACTCCGCAGGCGGGCGGGTTACATCCGGAGCGGTGAGCGCAAAATACAAAGAACTGCCCGGTCTGGAGGTGACCGTGGACGATGTCATTTACATGCCCAGCCTGGACGCGCCCGCAGACCGCCCTTTCCCGTTCGTTTACTTCATCAGCATCCGGAACAACTCGCATCTCACCATCACGGTCAAAGCACGGAAATGGGTCGTGAAAGCCGCCAACGGCGAGACGATCGTCGTCGAGGGCGATGGCGTGGTGGGCCAGTTCCCCCGCCTGGAGCCGGGCGGCGAATATTCCTACAACTCCTGCCACACCATTTCCCAAAACAGCCGGGCCGAAGGAGCCTATTTTGTCGAAGCGGATGACGGCCAGGTCTACGTGGTCCGCATTCCAGGATTCGACATGGAACTGCCGCAGTGGGTATGATGATGCGGCGCCGGGTTAAGCGCCGTTATCCCGCTCAATGACGAAACCGGAATTCCGAATGACGAGTCACCGCCCGTCCTTCGTCATCCCTTCGGCGTTCTGATTTCGCGCATCGCCATTTTTCCTCACTTCGCCTTCTCGTCCTTCGACTCCTTCAGCTCCTTCAGCTTGTTCGCCTTCACTTCCTTGTGCTTGCCGCCAAACTTGTTGGCGAGTTTGCGCATGAATTTCGTTCCCTCTCTTCCTTCGTCGGTATTGGAGTCGATGGAGATCGTGTTCACGGCCAGCTTGCTGGTTTCACCCATCAGCGTCTTGTATTTCTCATAGATCATTTTGATGATCTCGTCATGCTCCATGGGGCCGTTGTCCCCCGCATGTTTGGTGCCCGGAGCACCGTCGCTGAGAACGAAAAGCGTGGAGGGCTTGCGCTCAAAGGCGGCCACCATTGCGAGGTCCACCCGGCTGCCGCCTTCCGTGCCGCGCAGTTCCGCGACGTCATCCGGCATGAGGGGCACATATTCGATGCCCTGGCTGTCCTTGCCGGCCCGCCCGTACCGCTCAGTGCGGGTGCGGCCAAAGTCGGCACTGGCCCCGCCATAGTAACCCTCGAGGAACCGCAGCACCTCGTTCTTGTTTTCCTGCGTGGCCGCTACGCTTTTCGGTTTGAAGATATCCGCGGAGGTTCCAAAGCAGATCACGTTGAAATTCGTGGCCGGCGGCATGTCGGTGATCACCCGCTTCAGTTCGCGCCGCACCGCCGCGATCCCTTCCGGCGACAGATTCGTTTTCATACTTCCGGACGTGTCGATGCAGAAGATGATGTTGTTCCCCTTGGAAAGCATCCCCATGAAGTTGGCGGTGAATCCGGGAGCGTTGCCGGGACCGAAGCCCGGGCCATTCCCCTTGCCATGGCCTGTGCCGTTGCCGCCGCCAAAGCCGCCGCCCGTTCCCGGCGTGCCGCTCATCATCCCGGAGTTGATGGAAACCGCACTGAAGTCGGCGATCGTGGAATGCGTGTCCGGAATGACGATCGTTCCCGCGGCTGCCGAGGCGATCTTCATCGCCGGTGCCCGGTTCACCATCATCCGGGCCTTCTTTTCGTGAATCTGGGTGTTGCCCTCCGTGCCGCCGCCGCCGCCGCTGAGAAAGTCAATTTCCGGCTGCTTGCCATCGTCTCCGGTCGTCTTCCAGATGATGAGCAGCGCGATCACCACAAACACCGCATGGATCAGCACGCTGATGGAAAAGGAGCCCCCGCCCACCCGTTCCCAGTAGCGGGCAAACGGACCCTTCTTTACCGGGGCCTCTTCGCCCTCAAAGACTTCGGAATCATATTCTGTTTCTTCAATGGCCATGGCAAAGAATGAGTAAGAGTAAGTGACGGGCGCGACAATCAACCCTCCCTGCACCCGGGTACAGGAAAGACGCCGCAATATGACAGTATATTAGAGAAAAGCTACAATTCCTCGGAAACGGAGAAAGTGACATTGGTGATCCCCGCCGCGCTCATGGCGTTCATCACGTCTGTCACCTTTTCCCAGGGGGTATCCGGCTCAGGGGAAATCGTGACCACGATGGGGGCCGGCTCTCCGCCCGCCCCGTCCGCCTTCGCCTGCAGGCCCAGACGGGTAAAATTGGCCTTCAATTCCTGTTTGGAAACCGGCTCATCGTTGTGGGAGATTTCCCCGTCCACGGTGATGGCGATTTGTTCCTCCATCGGTGTGCTCGATGCTTCCTCACGGGATTCCGTCGAGGGCAGGGTCATCTTCAACTCCGTCTCCACCTGGCGGTCACCCGCCAGCACCATGAAGAAGAGCATGATCACGAAGACCACGTCGATCATCGGTGCGATCTGAAAGCCAATTTCGGCGTCCTGATGCTTTTCGTGTGTGCGTCTCATGGGGTTTCGCCTGGTTATTTATTGTGGGTGGCAAAGGCTACCTTCGGGGTCGCCTGCGCGACCACCTGGAGAGCAGCCTGCACTTCCTTGGCTGGTGTTTTCGCGTCCGCCCGCAGGAGGATTTCC
>DATAIE010000554.1:0-16898 GCA_036262875.1 Verrucomicrobiales bacterium | reverse complement strand
CCGGATCTTGTCCTATGCGTAGACGGTCTCTTCCTGCCCGCCGCCCGCCTGCTCGGAAGACTCTGGAAACGTCCTCACGGCTACATGATGCTGGAAATTTATCCGGATCAGGAAGCCAATGTCAACGCGCGCAAACGCCGGCTCATGGCGATGGTCGAGAGATTCGGTCTGCGGAGCGCCGCCGGCGCGCTGGTGCAGGATACAGCCTGGGGCCGGCTCCTGCGGATTCGCTACCACATGCCGGAATTGAGTTATCATGTGATCACGACCTGTCCCTCCCTGCCTCCGCGGCAGGCCGACCCGGAGCCAGGGATGCCTCTCCGGCTGTATTATCACGGGCTGTATCAACAACACCGCGGTCTGGAGGACCTGATTCTTGCGATGAAGGAGACGAAGGGTGCGACGCTGTCTCTCCGGGGCTTTGGAACCGCGGAACAGGAACTGCGCGATTTAGTTCGGGATCACTCGCTGGAGGGCCGGGTCTTTTTCCTTCCGCCTGTCAAAAGAGAGGACCTTGCAGCAGTGGCGGCGGACTTTGACGTGGGGGTGACTCCCGGCAGCGGCGAAATTGGAAACGGCAGATTCGCGGTGGGGTTCAAGACCTATGAATACATGGCCGCCGGCCTCGCCCTGCTGGCTCCGCCGTCCCGGGCGCTGGTCCCGATGCTGCGCAGAACCGGCACCGGTTTTATTTATTTGTTTGGCGGTCCCTCTCAGGTGGCGGCAGCGATTAACCGCATCACGCCGGATCCCTCGCTGGTGGCGGCCTGCAAAGCCTCGTCCCGCCGCTGGAGCCGGGAGCTCTACAATGACCAGGTGCAGCAGGATCGCCTGCGGTCTGCCGTTGCACTTATGGCAGGGAGTTAATCCGTGACGGGTCAAAGCGGCTGTCCATTCTACAAAACGCATGTCCGCGCGCAAACTGGGTCTCAATGCCGTCATCTACGGCCTGGGTGGAATGCTGAACCGTGTGATCGGCATCCTTTTGCTCCCGCTGTTCACGAATCATCTGAGCAAGTCGGACTATGCAGTGGCGGGGAAACTCCAAATGGCCGGCACCTTCCTCGCCGCCGTGTTTGCGCTCGGGGTCGGCGGGTCCCTCAGCAGTTGCTGGTTCAAGGAGGGAACCGGGGAGGGCAAACGCGGGACGGTGGCGGCCGCCACGATTTTGCTTGGGCTGAGTTGCGCGCTGATGCTCCTGCCTGTTTTGCTGTTCACCAGCGGTGTCAGTGGGTTCCTTTTGCATGATGATGGTCTGAACGACGTCCTCATCTACTACATGTTGAACATCGCGTTCAGCATCCTGGTCCTTCCGTTTACCTACAGTCTCCAGTTCGAGGCGAAATCCCGGCTCTTCATTGGGCTGGGGGCGGTCTCCACGATTTTCACGATGCTTTGCAATATCGTGGCGGTGGCCTGGCTGGGGATGGGGCTGCGGGGCTGGATTCTTTCGCAGCTTATTGGTCAGGTCTTCGGGCTCGTGCTTTTTGCTGTCCCTTTCCTCCGGGAGAAATGGCCACCGGTTCAAGGCCGCGTCCTGCGGCAGTTGCTGATTCTCGGCCTTCCCATGGTGCCGTCGTTTTTCTTCATGTATGTTATCCAGCAGGGAAACCGGTACATGGTGGAGGTCTTCTCCGGATGGGAGGACCTTGGCGTTTATATGATCGGCATCGGGCTCGCCACTGCCAGTTCGTTTGCTGTTTCGTCCTTCCAGACGTCGTGGACGCCCTACTTCATGTCGTTCCGGGATCATCCCGTTGAAGCGGAGACCGCGTTCGGACGGGCGACTACCTACTACTGCTACTTCATGGGGCTGGCGGCGGTGTGCTTCTTTGCCTTTGCGCAACCTGTCACCGAACTGATGGCCAACGCAAAATTTCACGATGCCTGGCTGACGGTGGGCTCGCTCGCTCTGGCGAACATCCTGGCGGGAGCGACCAACCTGCTCACGCCGGCTCAGTACTTCTCCGAAAAACTCTCCCATCTCATGGTGATGCAGGCAATCGCGGCTGCCGCCTCCCTGGGGATCAACGCGGGTATCATTTGGTGGGGCGGAGTCGCCTATGCCGGGTTTGCGCTGGCGCTGAGCTATGTGTTTCTCCTGCTCCTGCACGGCTGGTGGAATAAGCGGGGGATTTCCATGCGCCTCCCTATCCGCTATGAATGGGGCCGGCTGGGAGCGGTGGCGGCGGCACTGGCGCTGGTGGCTGCGCTCACGCTGCTCTTTCCGGCGCACGGTGTTATTGCCGGATTCACGCAGGGGTGCATTCTCGTGCTGGCCTTCTGTGTTTTGCTCTGGCTGCTGCTCACGCCGGAAAATCGCCGGTATCTGCTGAACCTCGTGCGGCGGACTCCGGCGGAGCAGAAAACGGCGTCCTGATTTTTATCTTTGAGCGACCGCTATGGGACGCAAAATCAAGCGGCTCTTAAAGCTCACCGGATCACTTTTCCCGTCGCGGCTGAGGGTATTCTTTATGAGGCGGCGCGGCGCGGTGATCGGTAAGGGAGTGCGTCTTGGCCCGCTGTCTGTGTTTGAGTGCGGCAAAGTCATCCTGGGTGAAGGTTGCTGTATTGGACCGCTTACCCGGTTCAAGGTGCGCGGCACACTGGAGTTCGGAAACGATGTGAAGATCGGATACCTCACGAGGATCAATGCGGCGGCGGTCAAACTCGCGGACGAAACCATCCTGTGCAGCAATGTGCAGGTGCAGGGCGACCGGCGCTGCTCGGTGCTGGCCACCGGTCCGCGCTGCTACGTGGGAGACAGTTGTGTGATCGATCTTTTCAATCCTGTGACGCTCGGAGAGGAAGTGGGCATCGGCGGATTTTCCCGGCTTTACACGCATGGCTCGTGGCAGTCGGAACTGGACGGTTTTCCCATCGCGTCTGCGGAGGCGCGCGTCGGTGATTTTTCCTGGATCGGTGCCGGCGCGACGATTCTTGCAGGCTCGGAGATCGGTGACTACGCGACGGTGGGTGGAGGCACCGTGATGCGCCGCCGGGTGCCGTCTTATGCAATGGCCACCGGCAATCCAGGGAAGGTGGTTCTGCAAAATGGCGGGCATCTTGTGCATGTTCCTGCGGAGGACCGCTTCAACCTGTGCCGGCGCATGGTCCTTGAAGTGGCGGACCATCAGGACTGGATGGATGGAAAAGTGGAAACGGAGGAGTCGGAGGACAGTTGCCGGGTGACGTCAGGGGAAGGCGTGTTGATGTTTCGCCGGCGTTTCAGCGGAGTGGAAAAGGTGAACGCCGTCATTTCGTTCGAGCGAATGAGCGATGCTCTGATTCTTGAGTTTGAAGCCGCCGGGATCGACTGGTTCGATATGGACCGGCGGCGATGCTCCCGCGGGATGACAGGCCTCAGCCCGTTGATTCGCGGTATTTTCAGCAATCACGGCGTCCGTTTTCAAACGACTCCGCGGGGAGGAATCTCCGGCGCGGCGGATAAAAAGAGAGGGTGCAAACCCGGCGCGCCGGGAGAGGTCATTTCCTGAGACACGGGTTTGGGAGGGATTTGGTTTCGCCCGAATGCCGCCTGTGTTGCCGACGATATTTTAGGTTCCGATGTGGCGAAAATTCAAACTGCTGTGGAAGCTTTTCGGAGCCCTCATGCCGTCCCGGGTGCGGGTTTTTTTCATGCGGCGCGGCGGTGCGGTCATCGGGCGGGGTGTCTCAGTTGGGCCGCTGTGCCTGTTCCAGTGCGGCAAGGTGATCATCGGAGACGGTTGTCGTATCGGTGCCTTTTCCCGATTTAACGTGAAGGATGTTCTCGAAATCGGCGAGGGCGTGAAGATCGGGATCTTCACGAGAGTCCTTGCTGTCGAGGCGAGAATCGGTGCCGAGACAGTGATCGGGCGGCATGTGACCCTGGCCGGCGCCGGACAAAGGGCCGTGGTAAAAACAGGTCAGCGCTGTTTCATCGCGGACGAGTGCCTTATCGATTTGTATTGTCCTGTCACTTTGGGAGAGGAAGTCGGCATCGGACGTGCCAGCAGCATTTATACGCATGGCTCATGGCAGTCGGAACTGGAGGGATTTCCCGTCGCTTTTGCGGAAGTGAAGGTGGGCGACTTCGCCTGGCTGGGAGCGGGAGTGAGTGTTTTTGCGGGTGCCGAAATCGGGGAATTTGCCTGCGTGGCGGGAGGGACTGTTCTGCGCCAGCGTGTGCCCCGCGGGGGCCTCGCAGTGGGAAACCCCGGGAAACTGCTGCTGAAAAACGGCGCTCACCTCAAACAGGTTAGCGCGGAGGAGCGCTTTGAATTGTGCCGGCGGATCATTCGTGAGGCGTCCGCCCACCCGGAATGGATGGGCTGCCGGATTGAAATGGATGAATCCGCGGAACACTGCCGCGTGACCGTCGATGGAAAGGTGCTGCTTTTCCGCCGGCGTGTGGAGCAACTGGAAAAGGTGACGGCGGTCGTCTCCTTTGAGCGGATGAGTGAAACCCTGATCCTTGAGTTTGAAGCGGCGGGCATCGACTGGTATGACGTGGAAAGGCGCCGCCGGTCCCGCCCGGTGACAGGGATGAGTCCGGTCATTCGCTCTGCGTTCAGCGACCATGGAGTCCGGTTTCAAACCACCCGCCGGGGCGAAATCACCGGTGCGCCGGATACCAAACGATGGCGGAGACAGGAGGATGAGGCGGCCTGATGAATCTTGACCGGGAGACATTTGTCAGGGCGCAGGCGGCCCTTATCGCCGGGCGGAAATTTTCTCCGGCGGAAGAACTCGCCGGGCGTGTCTTTCATGAACTGACCCGTGCAGAGGAGGTGCAGTCCGGACGCACGGACAAGTGGGGGAATTGGGAATGGTCCTTTTGCAGGGCTCAGCGCGAAGGTAAACTCTATCGGCCCTGGCTGGATGAGGAAGTGCAGGCCGCTGCCGGAAAAGGAACGGACATTGTCCGCTGGCCCCAGGGAAAGAAATGGGCGCTGTGTCTCACGCACGATGTGGATATCGTTTCAAAGTGGGAGCGCGGGTTCAAGGCCTGGCGCCACGTGCGCAATCAACTGGCCGGTCCGCTGATTCCCAGGAAACTGGCGCTCCGCACGGTCCGCGCCGTGGTGCGCACGCTCCAAACACCTCTGCGCCGGGGCAACGATCCGGTGTGGGGCTACGAACGCTGGCTGGAGGCCGAGGGAGAGTGGGGTTTCAAGTCCTCCTTTCTTTTTTCTCCTTCAACCATCGCGCACAGACACAGCGACGACACCTACATGCGTTTCGGGGACCGTGTGAAATTCGACGGGAAAATGACGAACGTACGGGGCATGATTGCGGGGATGGCGGCCCGCGGATGGGATATCGGCGTGCATGGCAGCATCCATTCCGCGAAGGATGCGGCCATGCTGGAGCAGCAGCGAAAGGAAATCGAAAAGGCGGCGGGAGTGCCTGTCGTGAGCACGCGCCAGCATACCCTGCGCTATCATGCGGGCACTACGCCGCAGATTCACGCTGCGGCCGGGATCGGCGTGGACTCCACGATGGGCTTCAACCGGTTGATCGGATTTCGTGCGGGCACCAGTTTCCCGTGGTGGTGCTGGGACCACTCGCGCGGTTGCAGCTCGTCTGTGCTCGAAGTGCCCCTGGTCATTATGGACGCGGGCCTGTTTGGCATTGGCGCGCTCGAATACGATGAAGAACTGGCCGTCTCTCACAGCCTTGAAATCATGGACCGGATTCAGTCGACCGGTGGATGCCTGACTCTGAACTGGCACCCGAACTATCTGAACGATCCGGTGCTGTGGAATACTTACAAAACGCTGCTGAAGGAGGCGGCGCGCCGTGATCCGTGGTGCGGCACGCTGCGGGAAATCCATGCCCACCGGCTGGAACTCGAAAAAATCCTAACGTCCTGAAATCATCCGGCCTGTCCGGAAGTATGCCCGTCAATGTCATCACCGTATTGGGAGCCCGTCCCCAGTTTGTAAAGGCGTCCGCGTTGAGCCGCGCATTTGCCGCGGCGGGTGTCTCCGAGAGGCTGCTGCACACGGGCCAGCATTACGATGAAGAGATGTCCGGCGTTTTCTTTTCCGAACTGGGCATTCCCGAACCGCGCTGGAATCTGGCCTGCGGCGGTTTGTCCCAGGGGGCCATGACGGCGGCCATGCTTCAAGGGATTGAGCGCATCCTTATTGATGAATCCCCCGAAATGGTGATCGTTTATGGCGACACAAACTCCACGCTCGCCGGGGCGCTGGCGGCGGCGAAGCTGCATATTCCCGTCGCCCACGTAGAGGCGGGGCTTCGCAGCTTCAACAGACGGATGCCGGAAGAGCTGAACCGCATCTGCACGGACAATCTGTCCGGGCTCCTCTTCTGCAGCAGTGAACGCGGCCGGGCACAGCTCGCGTCCGAGGGCATCACCGGCGGCGTGCATGTCACCGGAGACATTATGGCGGATGTTTTTTTCACCGCCCTGGCAAAAGTGCGGTCCGGCGACCGCCCGCCGTTGAAAGTGACCATTCCTTCATCGCCGTGGGCGCTGATGACGCTGCACCGGGAAGCGAATACCTCCGACCCGCAAAACCTCCGGAGTATTTTCGCGGCTCTCGACGGCAGCGGCATCCCGGTGATCTTTCCCGTGCATCCGCGCACCCTGCATTTGATGGCCGGCGCCTCTCTCCAGCCACCCCCGAATGTCCAGTGTATTGAGCCGGCGGGATATGGTGAACTCGTCGCGCTCCTCGACGGCTGCACGGTGGTCCTGACAGATTCCGGCGGCCTGCAAAAGGAGGCCTACTGGGCGGAAAAGCCCTGCATCACGCTGCGTGACGAAACGGAATGGACTGAGCTTCTAGAGACGGGATGGAACGTCCTCACGGGGGCCTCGCAGCAAAAGATCACCGCCGCCCTCCATTCACCGCCACGCGGTTTCAGCCATCCTCCGCTCTATGGAGACGGTCACGCCGCGGACCGGATGGTGGAAATTATCGTCTCTTTTCTCCAGCGAAACCCCACTGCCGGATGACCCCCCGCAAGACCATTTGCCTCCTTAGTTTTTCTCCGGTCGCCAAAGACGGACGCGTGTTGCGCCATCTCAAATTTCTGGGAGAGCATTACGACCTGATTGCGATTGGCTATGGGGAAGACCCCTCTCCGTTTCTGCCAGGCGTCCGCCTGACATGGCATGAAGTGAAGGCGCCGCCCGGCGGCAAGTTCCGCAAGTTGTATCGCACCCTGATGCGGTGGCCGGGAAGAGTCATTCCCTCTCTCGACTGGGTGCCGGATACGATGATGCCGGACTGGAAAGAGGCGCAGGCCATTCTCCGCGGGCTCGATTACGATCTGTTCTTTGGCAATGACATCAGTGCGCTGCTGCTGGCCGTGTGGCAGCACCGCACAAAGGGGAAACCCTTTTTCATGGACTATCATGAGTTTGCTCCTCTCGAAGCGTCCGAAAAAGCGTGGCACCGCTGGTTTCACGGGCCGCACGGCGGACGGCTTCTCAAGCGATACGGCCGCCTGGCCGCCGGCTCCTCCACCGTGAATCCCATGTTCACCGAACGGTTTGAACGCGACTTCGGTTTTCCGTCGGTCTCCGTCATGAATGCGCCGGTTCTGATCGATTTGCCTCCGGCGGCTCCGCGCGTGGACGACCGCATTCACCTTGTGTTTCACGGAGCACCGCAGGGTGACCGCAATCTGGATGTTCTCATCCGGGCCATGCCGCTTCTCGACAACCGGTTTGTATTACACTTGCTGCTGTCGTCAGGTGCTGAAGACGGATCGCTCTACCGGAGACTGGCTGCTGCTGCGCCTCCGGGACGCATTGTGTTTGAAGAAAACGTGCGGCCGGCCGGCATGGTGGCCCGCCTCACGGGCTGGGATATCGGTTTCAACATCCTGACGCCATTAAACTACAATCACAATCACGCGCTGCCGAACAAGTTCTTCGACTACATCCACGCAGGACTGGCGAGTGTGTGTTCCAACACGGTGACGGCCTCCGATTTTGTCAGTCGCTACGGAATCGGCTGGGTTCTCGACGCCATTACGCCGGAGTGCATCGCGGCGCTTCTCCTTTCGCTGACGCCGGAGGACATTGCTGTTCGCAAAGCTGCGGCGCTCCGCCTGCGGGAACAGATTCACGCCCGGGCGGAAGAGGCGCATTTGGTTTCCCTCGTTCAAAAAATCCTGCCGGCGGCCTGAATCATGAAGCCGAAACTGTTCATTATATCCTTTTCAGATCTCCAGCGGGACTCGCGGGTGCTTCGCCAGATCAAAGCTCTGGCCCCTCATTTTGAAGTTACAGCCGCGGGCTTTGGCATGGACCCCTCGCCGATGATGCCGGGAGTCGCGTTCCGTTTCGTTCCTCTCTTCCGCCGCCAGACGCGCGTGCGGAAGTTTCTCCGGATGCTGGCTTTTCTGCCTGGCTGGGTGTGGCCCTCCGCGGACTTTTGGCCGTGGTCGATTACGGAGGAGTACCGGGCTGCACGCGCGGCTCTTTTCGCGGAACCGTATGACCTCATGCTCTGCAACGATCTGAACACGATGTTGCTGGGTGCGGAGGCGCGCCGGAAAAAAGGAATTCCGTTCGTGGCGGACTATCACGAATTTCCCGCAGGGGAGGCTTCGGAACTCCTTTCCTTCCGTCTGTTCAAGGGGCCTCACGGGCACCGTTGTCTCAAACGCTTCGCGCCGCTCGCCGCCGGATCGGTAACGGTGAATCAGCCGTTTGCGGACAGTTTCCGTGAGACCTATGGTTTTCCGGCCATTGTTGTTTTGAATGCCCCGGAACTGCGGGCTCTGCCACCCGCAGAGCCGCACGACGACGGGAAAATCCACCTGATCCATCACGGAGTGGCGGCGGCCAACCGGAATCTCGAACTGATGATCCGCGCGCTGCCGCTGATGAGGCCGGAGTTCGTGCTTCACCTGATGATGATCATCAGTCCCGAATATCTGGCAGCCCTCAAGCAGGAGGCGGAAACTCACGCTCCGGGCCGCGTCTTTTTCGAAGATTTGGCGGCGCCAACCGAAGTGGCCGCCCGCATCAGCAAATGGGATATCGGACTTAGCATCGTCCACAACCACAGCTTCAACAACGAGCACGCCCTGCCTAACAAGCTGTTCGAATACCTTCACGGGGGGCTGGCGGTGTGCTGTTCGCGCTCACCGGCGCTGGACGGATTCATCCGGGAACATGACAATGGCTGGCTCACAGAGGATGTGAGCAGTGAATCCCTCGCCAGGTGCCTGAACGCCATCACGCGCGAAGACCTTGAGCACAAGAAGCAGGCCTCGCTGAGAGCCCGTGAGAAGTTTCATGCCGGCGCTGAAACGGCAAAACTGGTCGAGCTTCTGACGAACATCGCGGCGCGGGAGAAGGTGTCTGTTTGATCGATTCTTTTGTCTATGTGCGGTATCTCAGGTCTCATTCTGAATCAGGCGAACCCGCCGGCTTTTGAAAGTCTGCGCCGGGCGACGGATGTGATCCGTCACCGCGGTCCGGATGATGAAGGTTTCGTTTGGCTGCCGGCGGGCGGAAGTCCTCATCCGTTTGGCGGGCAGGATACAATGCCGGAACTGGCACTCCCGTCTTTTCCTCAGGAGTCCTCTATAAAGGGTGCCGGATTCCTCCTGGGACACCGCCGGCTTTCCATTCTGGATGTTTCCGTGGCGGGTCACCAGCCGATGGCCGCCGCAGACGGAAAGGTATGGATCGCCTTCAACGGCGAGGTGTATAACTTCAAGGAACTGCGGGCGGAGCTGGCGGACGGATTTCAGTTTCGCACCGGCAGTGATACGGAGGTCATTCTTGCCGCGTGGCTGAAGTGGGGCCGCGACATGCTGCCGCGTTTCGCGGGAATGTTCGCGCTGGCCCTTGCCGACATGCGCGACCCGTCGAAGCCTCTCCTTTTGCTGGCGCGTGATCCCTTCGGCATCAAGCCGCTCTACTACGCCGAGACGGAACACGGATTCGCTTTCGCGTCGGAAATAAAATCGATGCTCTCGCTGGGAGTGAAGCCCCAGGCGAATGCGGCGCGGCTCTACACCTTCTTCACACAGGGCTGCACGGATTATGGCACGGGCTCTCTGTTTGCCGGTGTCAAACAACTGCCAGGCGGGCACTGGATGGAAATACGTCTCGCCGGTGAGCGGCGCGAGGTTAGGGAGGACCGTTATTGGAATCCCGACTGGCGGCATTCGCGTGACATTGGGCGGGCGGATGCCGTCCAGGAACTGCGGCGGCTGTTCCTCGAAAACATCCGTCTGCACCTCCGCAGCGACGTTCCCCTGGGCGCGGCTCTGTCCGGCGGCATCGACTCCTCCTCCATCGTTTGCGGCATCCGGGAGGTGGAGCCCGGGGCGGGCATTCGCACATTCAGTTATCTTTCGGAAGACGAAGCGCGGAGCGAGGAGAAGTGGATGGATGTCGTGGCCGAAAGAGCGGGAGCCGTGCCGCACAAGACGCGTCCCTCCTCCGGTGACTTGATGCACAGCATCGACAAGCTGATGGACGCGCAGGATGAGCCTTTTGGCACCACCGGTATTTTTGCGCAGTATTGCGTTTTCAAACTGGCGAGGGAAAACGGGATCAAGGTGATGCTCGACGGACAGGGAGCGGATGAAATCCTGGGCGGCTATCACGGGTATGCGTCGCTGCGTCTGGCGACGATGATCCGCCGCGGGCGCTGGATTGGAGCCTTCCGGTTTCTGAATCACGCACGTCTCGCCGTGGGCGGTGGCGGATGGCCGCTGCTCAGGAGTTCTGTGAGACAAATGCTGCCCGCGGAGCTGGCATGGAAGGTGAAGAAGAAAACCAAACGCGCGGGTCCCGCCGCAGTGCTCCGCGACGAGTGGTTTGCGGCGCGCGGCATCACCGGTCCGGACCTTCCGCCGCATGGCAAAGGTGCAGACCGCCTGCGACAGGGGCTGTGGTACTCCACGCTCGTGAACAGTCTGCCCATGCTGCTGCGCTTTGAAGACCGGAACAGTATGGCGCATTCGGTAGAGAGCCGCGTGCCGTTCCTCACCCCCAGCCTTGTGGAATTTATTCTCTCCCTTCCGGAGAAATACATTATCGGCGACGACGGCACCTCGAAGAGCATCTTCCGCGAAGCGATGCGCGGGCTCACTCCGGATGTAGTGCTCGACCGCCGGGACAAGCTCGGCTTTGACACTCCGGAAAAGAGCTGGCTCCTGAGCCCGGAGGCAAAGCAGTGGGCCACGGGTCTCATCAACAGCGATGCCGCAGCCTCGCTCGAACTTCTCAACATGGACCTCATTCGCCGCGGCTGGGAAGACGCCTCTGCGGGTCGCGCTCCATGCCCTCCATGGCTGTGGCGTGTGTTGAATCTGATTCTTTGGGTGCAGGGACGCGGAGTCCGCTGCTGATTTCATTTTAAATCCCGTGGCAAAACCCCGTATCATCGTTGCCTCCGCTGCCTTTGATGAGCGCAGCAATTATCAGGAGGTGGTCTGTGCCCGCGCGCTGGCTCATCTTGGGTGTGAAGTGCTTGTCGTGGCGGCGGTCGTTCACGCCGGCGAGTCACAGACGAGGGCTTACCGGATCGAGACCGTAAAGAAATACATCCGGGTGCGGGACACGTTTTTTGCCACGCGCGGACTGGGTCGCATCGTGGAGGACTTCAAGCCGGACGCGGCGATGCTCTTCGGTCCCAATCACGGGATGCCGTACACGCTGCACAAGCATCTGCCCCGCTCCTGCAAAGTCATTCCGGTCTTTGGCGACTTGCGCGAATCCCACGTGATCCGCGCGGGCCGCTGGTTCAGTCCCCGCGGCAACCCGCTGATCAAACGCATCCTGAAAGACCGCTGGTACCGCAATCTCATGAAGCGCGCGGATCTCATTCTGGCGAGCACGCGGGAAACGATCCGCCTGCTGGAGGAACTGGACGCAGAAAGCGTGAAGGTGAAGGGCTTCATGTGCGGGCTCGCGGTGGACCCTTCCGACTTCTTCCATGACCCCTCTCTGCGCGATCCCGGCGATCCGTTGAAAACCCTCATTACGGTCACGCGCATCAACCCGCTCAAGCCCGTGGAGGAATGGGTCCAGCCGGTGCTCCGCTGGCTCCAGGAAAACCCGGGCTGGCGCTACATCCTGGGAGGCCTGCCGCCGGGCAGGGAAGGGGAGATCATCCGGGCCAAAATCGAGGCCCCGGCTCTTGGCGACCGCTATCGTGTTCTTGGCCGGTTGAGTGCGGGAGAGATCAACAAGCTCTACAATCAGGCGGACATCTCCCTGTGGTATGTCGCGGGGATCGGTATTCAGCAGTCGATGGTCACGGGACTGCCGGTGCTGCTGCCGACTCTCGGCTCCGTCGATCATCTGGTGGAGCCGGAGGTGAATGGTCTATACTACACATCCCTGGAGGACCTCCCGCAATGCCTGAGCAAAGCCGCCGCGATTCCCTGGAACCGGCCGGAGATCGCCCGGCTGAATGAAAAACTCTCCGCCCGGGAACTCTGCGCCGGAATCCTGGAGCGCCTCGGGTTCCGGCCCTGACCTTTATCCATCTCATGAACGACAAAACCAGTTGTCCCATTTTCCGCCGGGTGCTTCTCCTCGCACCTCACACCGACGACGCCGAACTCGGCTGCGGAGGGTCCGTGGCCCGCTTTCTCGAAGAGGGCGCAGAGGTCTACGTAGCCGCTTTTTCGCGGGCGGAGGACTCGCTGCCCACCGGTGCGCCGCTGGACATGCTCGAAGTGGAGTTTCGCGCCTCGATGGCAAAGATGAACGTGCCGCAGGAGAACGTGAAAGTGTTCAACTTTCCGGTGCGGCGTTTTCCGCAGCACCGCCAGGAAATCCTCGATGCGATCCTAACGCTGCGGAAGGGATTCCAGCCGGACGCCGTCTTCGTGCCTTCCGGAAATGACAAGCACCAGGACCACCAGATCATCCATGCGGAGGCGGTTCGCGCCTTCAAGGACATTACCATCTGGGGATACGAACTGCCGTGGAACCACGTGGATTTCTCCGCCCAGGCCTTTGTGACTTTGGAGTCGCGGCATCTTGAGAGGAAATGGGAGGCGCTTCAGGAGTATCACTCGCAGATGAAACTTGCCCGTCCCTACTTCACGCGGGAATTTATTTTCGGACTCGGCTGTGTGCGTGGTGTCCAGGTCAAGTCCGGTTATGCTGAGGCCTACGAAGTGGTCCGCATGAAAATTTGACAGTCAGGCGGTTGCCGTCCGCTTTGAAAAAATTCCTCCAGTCCGCACTGCGCCGGTTTCACTGGCGCTTTTTCAGCCGTCCGCTTCCGGACCGTCTGGCGATTTACTTTCATGCGCTCGATGCTCATGAACACGAGCCGTTTGCCGTCGCGATCCGGTGGATTCAGACGCAGGGATATTCGTTCGTGTCGCCTGGGGAGTTTCTCACGGCCCCCGGCAAAGTCTGCCTTGTGAGTTTTGACGACAACTTCAAGGCGTGGCACGACGCACTGCCTTTTTTCAATGCGCTGGGATTGCAGGCCGCTTTCTATACCAATACATGCGTGCTGCGAGGTGAGTCCAGCGCCGCAGAGGAGGAGCGCTATTGCCGCGTCATCAACTACCAGCGTCCGTTTGTGCCGCTGTCGCGTCAGGACATTCAGGAAATGCATTCGGCCGGGCATTGGTTTGGCGCCCACACCCACAGCCATGTGGCGCTTTCGCGGGTCAGTCCGCAGGTCGCGGAGGACGAGTTGAAGCGGAACCGGGACATTCTTGAAGACATCACCGGTTCGCCGGTGACGGACATGGCGTTCCCTTTCGGCCTGCCCCGTTTTTTCTCACCCGCCGCGCGGGACGTCGCGGTCCGCGTGGGTTTCAAAACAATCGCGTGGGCCACTTCGGGGATGCTCCATCACCAGGGAGACCCGCTCATGATTCACCGCACGCAGTGGAACTACGGGATGAGCGAAACCGACAACGCCAGGATCATGCAGGTGGACGGGGGCCTTTTTGTCAGGCTCACCGGTCGCAGCCCGGTGGGAGTTTAGTGTCAGCAGAGCAGGACTAACATGTGCGGCATCGCAGGCATTCTTGTAAAGCATCCGGAATCTCTCCGCCCCTGGCTGGAGACGGCGGGTTGCGGCATGAGTCACCGGGGTCCCGATGATTGGGGCTATCTCTGGAGCGATGGCCAGTCGCTCGCGACCGGTCGTGAAGTCGAACCTGCCGCCCCTGCCATCCTCGGTCTCGCGCACCGCCGGCTCTCCATCCTTGATCTGTCCGAGCGCGGCCGTCAGCCGATGCTCACCGCGGATGGCCGCGCCGCCATTTGTTATAACGGAGAAGTCTATAACTACCGCGAGCTGCGCACAGAGGCGGAGTCGCAGGGAGCCGTCTTCACCACCGGCACAGACACGGAAGTCATGCTGCAACTGCTGCAGCGCTGCGGAATGGACTGCGTGCCGGCTTTCCGCGGCATGTTTGCCTTCGCGTTCGTCGATCTCGCGGCGCAGAAACTCCTGCTGGTCCGCGACTTCTTCGGGATCAAGCCGCTCTACTATGCCTCCTGGGACGGCGGCATCGCCTTTGCCTCTGAGATGCGCGCCCTGCTGGCTCTGCCGCAGGTGGACCGCTCGATTGATCCGCAAATTCTCTACAACTACGTGCGGTTCAGTGTGGCGGATGACAGCCGCACCACGCTCTACAAAGGCATCCGTCAGGTAAAGCCGGGACACTGCCTTGAGATCGATCTGCGCGATCCCTCCTCCGTTCGGGAGCATTGTTACTGGCAGTTGCGCCTTGAGGAACCGCAGCGCATTTCCTTCGACGAGGCGGCGGCGGAACTGCGGGAGCGCTTTCTCCAGAGCGTGCGGCTTCACCTCCGCAGCGATGTCCCGGTGGGTGCGGCGCTTTCCGGGGGAGTGGACTCCTCGGCCATTGTTGCGTGCATGCGAAAGCTGGAGCCCGACGCTGAGATCCACACCTTCAGCTACACGCCCCAGGGCTTTGCGTTGAATGAAGAGCGCTGGGCGCGGCTCATGGGAGACCGCATCGGAGCCAAACAGCACTTCCTCGATTTCACCTCCGCGGAACTCGCGGCCGATCTCGACCGGCTGCTCGCCACCCAGGAGGAGCCGTTCGGCGGCACCAGCATTTATCCCCAGAACCGCATCTTTCAGTGTGCCCGCGAAAATGGCGTGACTGTCATGCTCGACGGGCAGGGAGGCGATGAAGCGCTCGCCGGATATCCTATCTATTTCGGAGCCAAGCTGGCCGGCATGGCGCGCCGGGGAGAATGGAGCCGCCTGTGGAGTCTGTGGCGAAGACGGAAAGTGGCCGGAGGCGGGCATAAGAGCGCATGGTTCATGGCCGCCGGTCACTTGCTGCCCGAATGGCTTGAAAACGCGGGCCGGAAACTCGTTAGGAAAGAACTCTTTCCGCCCTACCTGCGCCGGGAGTGGTTTATGGAGCGGAACGTCAAACCCGGACGCCTCGAAGTACCGCTCGACCGCAACGGCGTGCGCGGAGTGCTGATGGACACGCTGACCCGCACGAACCTTCCCCAGCTACTCCACTTCGAAGACCGGAACTCCATGGCGCACTCTGTGGAGAGCCGGGTTCCATTTCTGAATGTGGATATCGTCGAGTTCGCTTTGTCTTTGCCCGAGGAGTATCTGATCAGCGACGACGGCACGACCAAGAAGGTCTTCAAAGAAGCGATGCGGGACCTCGTCCCGGATGAAATCCTGGACCGGAAGGATAAGATCGGCTTCCACACTCCAGGCACCCTCCTCATGCGGGAGGGCCGCCCATGGGTGGAGGAGATCACCCGGAACATGCCGGAGGCCGCCAAACAGTTCGTCAATCCGGAGGGCCTTCAGCGCCAGTGGGAGCGGACCCTCGCGGGCAAGACCGGCAACGATCATGGTTTTTGGCGGGTACTGTGCCTGCTGCGCTGGATGCAACTGGCCGGACAACGCTCCTCTGTCAGTTGACGCCGTCTTCCCTTTGTTTATTAATTCATCATGAGTTTACCGATTCGCGACATCATCACCGATCAATTCCGGCAGGCCCTGGAGGATGCGGGAAAATCGGCGCCCCTGTCGTTTGCCGATGATCTGATTCTTCTTCAAAGCGGTCTCGATTCGATGGGCTTTGCCATTCTCATCACGCAACTGGAGGAGCGCCTCGGGTATGATCCGTTCACGCTGATGGAGGAAGCGGTTTATCCCCGTACGTTTGGTTCTTTTGTGGAGGTCTACGAACGGTTTTCGGATCACCGGAAGGATTGATGGGGGCCTGGATTCGAGCATGACCGTACTTCGGCATCTTCAACTGACGGGCGGCGGGCCGTTGTGGCTGACCCCTGACCGCGCATCCTCCGCGCAGGAACTTTCCGCAGCAGCGATGCGGCTTCGCGGGGAAGTGCCGGGCGGTGCAGGAACGTGTGTGGCGCTGCGCCAGCCGGACAGTTTTCGCACGGCTCTATGGCTGGCGGCGCTGGATGGCTGGTCTACCTGTGTCCTCCTCCTGCCGTCCTCCCTGGACGAGGCGCAGGTAGAGGCTTTTTGCGCGCAGGCCGGTTGCGGGACACTCCTGCAGCTGGACCCGCTGCCGTTTCTTTCGAGCACGGAGCCTGTTGTTATTCCGGATGCTCCGGTGGAGACGCGCTGGATCATTCCCACGTCAGGCACCACCGGCACGCCGAAACTGGTGAGTCACACCATGGCCACGCTGACCCGCTCGACGCGGCAGGACAAGCACAAGGGCCTCGAATTCCGGTGGGGATTACTGTATGACGTGACCCGCTTCGCCGGCCTCCAAGTGTTGCTCCAGGCGGTGTGCGGCGGGTCGAAGCTGATCTTTCCCGATCCGCATACCGAACTGGATGCACAGCTTGCCTTTCTGGCTGCGCACGGATGCACCGCGCTCTCTGCGACACCCACGCTCTGGCGGAAAATCCTCATGCTTCCGGAGGCTTCCGCGCTTCCCCT
>DATAIE010000553.1:0-2057 GCA_036262875.1 Verrucomicrobiales bacterium | reverse complement strand
AGATCATCAGCAATATTGTTTCGGGTGCGGGCTTCCAGCCTTCCAACGGATGGGTTTCCAACTACGAAGTCCCCGAACCCGTCGACCCCAAGGGAGAGGACGCGTGGCCGGAGGACGAAGCGCTGGTCTCGATTTTCAAGCCCTACTGGTCGGGAGCCGGGCAATCACTGAAGCCTCTCACCGGTGCCGGAAAGGTCTTTTTCCTCAGTTCCATTGGCACCCTGAAAACCACGGTGAGCCCGCCCCGCATGTGGGATATCTCAAGCGCCCAGGAGTTTGATGGCCTGATCCGTCAGGAATACCCCAGCCGGAAGAGTGACTTCAATGACGGGCGAACGTGTTATTACATCGGAGTGTCCCGCACGGCGGACCGTTTGTTGCAGCGCAGTGAAGAGGGATGCTACCTGTTTGTCGTGTCGGATGAATGGGACGATCCGGATTCAAAACACCAGCCGGTGGATGAATGGATGCCGGCGCTCAAAGAGGTGGGCATTTACGATGTGCAGTATCAGAAGGCGATGGTCGGACGCTTTCACGAACTCAAGGACAGCAACCGCTTTCACCTCATCGCACGCTTTCACAAGGGTGCCCGCCCGCGCCGCGATGGAGGCACAAGGTCATACCTCCGCGTAGCCTGGTACGCGATCGGCGAAAAACCCCAGGCCGTCGTACCGGAGGTGAAGATCGTGACTCCTCCGAAAGCAGGCGATCCCGAGCCGCCGAAAGTGCTGCCGCCTCTGCCAGCCCCGGTCTTCACGCGTTCCCTGACTCTCCTCGGCGGATTGACTCCTGCCAACGACCCTAACGAGTCCGCCAAACCGGATGCTTCCCGCATCAAGCTTTTCGATCATCCCAATCCGTTCATCACCTGGCAGGTGGACGGCATCACGGCCTCCAGTGTGGACAGTCAGTTCGAAGTGACCATCGCCCGTCTGAATGACGGCGGGCGCCTGGATCCCCTGCACCGCCTCAAGTCGGCACAACTCGCCCGGACCAGCGAGGGACGGCTGCGGGGATTGCCTGCGGGAGTCTCCACGCCAAATTTGGAAAACGGAACCTACCGCGTAACCATTGAGGAAAAGCCGGCGACCGCTGCCGCGCCGGGCGCAGGAAAACTGCTGGAGCCCGCGGCCGCATGGATCGAGGTGAAGACGCCCTTTAACTGGGTGCCGTGGCTTCTCGGGGTGTCCGTGCTGGGCGCAGCCGGCGTCATCGGTTATTCCGTCTGGACATTGAGGCGTTAGGCCGGCGGCAGCGCGGACCGGAAAGCGGCTCCGGAAAATCCATCTTTGGCATTTACCCGGCACGCCTTGTCAGCGAGTGTGGAGCGTCGTTTTCCACCTGCACCCTGTTATGAAACGCGTGATCCGGTATTTCACCCTGACCTGCCAGTTGCTGGCTGCGGGGCACACTTCAGCACAGGCTCCAGCGCTTCCCTCCGCCCCTTCGCGGGCTGTGGCGGTGCTGGTGGACGTATCCGCCTCTGTCAGTTCGGTCTTCGCAGGCGAAGCCCGCGACATCGTGAAGGACATCGTCACGGGGAAGGGATTCCTGCCGGGGAACGGTTGGGTTTCCAATTATGAAGTGCCGGAGAGTGCCGTTGGCGAGGATGTCTGGCCGGAAGACGAAGGATTGAAGGCGATCTACGCGCCCTATTGGTCCGGCGGCAGCCAGCCGCTAAAACCGCTCACCGGTTCCGGAAAAGTTTTCTATCTCGGGTCCATCGGGGAGATGGGCACCACCGTCAGCCCGCCCCGTCTGTGGGACATTTCGAGTGCTCAGGAATTCGGAGCTCTGCTTGAAACGGAGTACCCTCGACAGGCTTCGCAGTTCAAGGACCAGTGGACCTGTTACTATATCGGTGTGGCCCGCACGGCGGACCGTCTCCTTCAGCGCAGTGAAGAGGGATGTTATCTGTTTGTGGTTTCCGACGAATGGGACGATCCTGACTCCGCCCACCCGAAGGAAACCAAATGGAAGTCTGAACTGGAGTCCGCCGGCATATACGAGAGAAATTACGAGGGCGTGATGGTGAAACGCTTTCACGACCTCAAGGA
>DATAIE010000552.1:0-3608 GCA_036262875.1 Verrucomicrobiales bacterium | reverse complement strand
ATACGGCGTTTGAGCAGCAGCGAGGAGAGTGCCGAGTAGGCGGATTTCGTCCCGTTCATACGGGATGAATACCATATGGTTCCCATCACGTCAATTCCACTGCCGGGCTGCTACAACCCCCTCTTCCTCTCTTCCTCCCGTTTCAATGCTGCGTTTGCTTCATCGCCGGTGACGAAGCCGTCCTTGTTCGTGTCGAGCAGGGCGTGAAGACCGGCGAAGGCGGGGCCGGCTTCCTCTTTGGAAACCTTGCCGTCGCCGTCTTTGTCGAGGCGCTTTCCGAGGATGCCGAGGGACTTGCTGGTGAGATGCAGGGGCTCGGGGGAGGCGGGAACCGGCGTCGAAGACGTGGCGACAGCTTTGGCGGCGGCAGCGGGATTTTCGGCGGGGTTCACGTATTCGACGTAACCGAGGAGCATCTCATCGTCCGTTTGTTCACCCCAGCGCACGTGTTTGGCGGGATCGGGATTGGCCGGGTTGCCGGCGCTGTTGTCGTAGACGGCGGTGACCTCCACGCGGCTTCCGAGAGGAGCGGAGATGGGTTCGGCAAGGCGGTACTGGATCTGCCAGTTGAAGTCATAGTGCGGCACATCGAGAATCGTGCGGCGCAGGTTGTCGGGGGTAACCAATTCGTAGCGGAAGGATTTTCCGCGGACGTGCATATGTGGCATGAGGGCAAGCACCTGCACGTTGAAAAGGACGGGCAGAATCCCCTTTTCCTGGTGGTCCGCTTCGCCGGGGGGGATGTTGATGCGGGGATTTCCCGCAGCGGCCACCTGCACTTCGTAGCGCGGTGGCTCCTTCGCAAAGACGACTCCCAGGCGGGTACGATCCTGGGTAGCAACACCTGTGGGTGTGTAGTGAAGCTGGAAATGGAGCACCGTACCCTTCGGCAGTTTTTTGGCGTAGCCCGCAGGATACTGGAGGAGGTTGCTGCCCGGCACATAGGCGGCGAAAAAATTGTTCCCGTCCCGCACGCGGCGGCGGCCGTCTTTGTCCGGCACAGTGGCGAATATGAGGACGTGATGCACCTGTGCCCGTGCAGTCGGCAGCACTTCGATCGACTGCACCCAGCGGTCCTCGGTGAGGCCGGTATCCACCTGAAGATTCACATAGCCCATTTTGCCCGTGGCCTTGATATCGACGGCGCGGGGCAATTCGTAGATGGCGTCCGGTTTGCCGATCGCCCACTGCGCGTCGGGCCACTGGCGGGGCAGGGGAGCATCGGCGGCATTGCCCGGGGCGCGACCGCCGTCGAGCCAGCCGATGAGGTCCGTGCGGTCCGCGGCGGTGAGGGAACGGTCGTTGGAAAAGATACTGTGGGACACTCCCTCCTGCGGCGCGGCAAACCAGGGCGGCATGATGCCCTTCGTGATCGCCTTCTTGATCATTCCGGCGTGTGAGACCGCGTCCTCCATCGTCTCCAGCGGAAACGGTGCGATGCCCTCCTTCCGGTGGCATTCCTGACAATTCGCCTGGAGAATGCGCGAGACGCGTCCGTTCCAGGTCACCGCATTCGCAGGGGCGGGCGCTTTTTTTGCAGGCAAATCGATGGCGCAGCCCGGTGCCGTCGTCGCAGCGAAACGCGGACGCTGACCTGCCGTCACGGCGCGCAGGGCATCGCGCAGCCATTCATTGCGCGGCGCATCCTGGGCGTAGCCCAGTCCATACTGATCGTCCACCGCACCGCGGTAAATGAGCGTGCCCGCCGCATCGATCACAAACACCTCCGTGGTGCTGGAGGCTTCCAGCGCGGAGGCGAGGGTGAGGTCCTTGTCGTGGATGACCCCTCCCTTGAGCCCGTGTGTTTTGACCGTATTGCGGAGGGACTCGACGGTATCGCTTGCCGTGGGGTCCACATACAAGAAGGCCACTCCTCTTTCGGCGAACTCCTTTTCCACCGAAGCGAGCGTAGGCATGAGCTTGCCAGCGAGCGGGCAGGTGGGACTGGTAAAAGCCACGGCCAGTGCTTTGCGGCCCGCCGCCATCGACCGGAGGGACGCAGAGCGCCCGTCGATGTCCGTCATGCGAACGTCCGGCACCTGCCGTCCGGCATTGGTTTCTCCCCGCGCCAGCGGCCGGGCCTGCTCTTTCAAAGGCTCAGCACTCTGCAACACTGTGGTCAAAAGCACGGTACCGGCGAGCAGAACAGCAGGTCGAAGAGAAAAGGCAGGCATAGGAAAAGAAGAATACTCCCCTCCAAGTCGTGCCGCAAAGCCGGAAAGTTACGGATTCCGCTGTCCTATGGCAACAGGGTGCAGCGGACGCGCAGAAACCGCCGGGCTCCAGACGCCGGCTGGGCTTCTCTGATCACTACCGTTTCCGCGTCGCCCTCCGCGACGGCGCTGACTGTCTCGTAGGGTACCGCCAGCCAGGGACCATTCCCGGGATCGGTGCACGATTCCAGAGACCACGCGAGGTCCACTGCAAGGCGCGGCCTCCGGAATTTCACAGATGGCAGCCCGCCGGACAAAACCACCGTCAGCGCCGGGAGGTCCGCAGTGCGCGGATCGGTCACAAAAGCGTACTCCCCCAGATTGGTTCTGCCGTCGCCGTCGGGATCGGCATCCGGTCCGGAGACAGCGGGGTCGTCGCGCTCGGTATTGGAGAAATAACGATTATCCCATCCGCGGTAGGCGCTGGAAAATGTGTTGTCGCCCGCGCCGGGAGTGCCGCCCGGACTTGCCGAAATGCCCCATGCCTCCCATTGCCCAAAGGCGTCATAGGGCGTCACCGCAGGCTGCCGCGCCACCAGTGAGTATCCGCGTCCGTCTGTCGCAGGATACCACCCGTCGCGGTAGCTGAAGTCGAGAATCACTTCGCCGGTGGCATCGGTGAGTTCCAGCCGTTCGTCATCATTTTCCAGCCGGCCCTCGTAGGGCCCGCTCACTGCGCCGGTCACCGATGGATACCGCAGATGGAAAGCGGCGGGATTTTTTGCCAGGATCAAATGACCGCCTCCGCTCAGGTTTGTCGGCGTCGGGAATGTCCAGCCAACTCCACTGGTGAAAGTCACGCCGCCCAGGGCCACCGTGACGGCACCGGTATTGACGAGTTCGATGAATTCGAAATCATCGCCGGTCGCTCCGGGCAAAAACGCGAGTTCAGAGGGCGTCGGATCGGCGGGATGGTATTGGATTTCCGAAATGCGCAGCACCTGCTGCAGCAGCGTCGGCGATCCGGGATAACTGTAGCCGGTGATTACGGTGCCGGACGCATCACGCAATTCGATGGTTTCTCCGCGTGCGGACAACTGTCCTTCGTAATTCCCCTGGATGAAACGCATCTCTCCGCCGCGCGGACCACTGGTGCGCGTGCGGAAAGCGGCCGCATTTTTCACCACATGGAGCAGTCCCTTGTATCCCGCCGCAGCGGTGCCCGGTCCCGACGGAATAACCGTTCCAGGCTCAAAGGTGTGGCTCACCGCGCCGGAGAGTTTCCATCCTGTGATGTCGATGGCATTGGCGGTCGTGTTGCGCAGGATGATGTACTCCCCGGCTTGGATGGCGCCTTCCGGATGGAAGTCCACAGAGTCCACCGTCACCGATCCGGCACCTGCGGATTGCGGGGCATTCGGCAGCGGGATTCCGTTGTTGAGGGACGGTGCCTTC
>DATAIE010000551.1:0-4459 GCA_036262875.1 Verrucomicrobiales bacterium | reverse complement strand
GACGGGTTGAGCGTCCGGCACGGTGAAGGCGGGAACGGTGAGCGTGTCGCTGAACTGCTCCGGAGACGCGCCGGTAGGGTAGCCTTTGGCTCCCCATCCGCGCCGCGAAACGGGATCGGGCTCTCCGATGACGCCGGTGCCCAGCTTTACCAGCAGTTGATCGATGCCGGACGGATTGGGCGTCGTGGCGTCCGTGCCGGTTAAATTTGGCAGGACGCTGCCCATGTCAGTCCATACATTGCCATCCGCGCTGCCTTCCACACTGATGCGCAGGGAGTCGTCCGGCTCGAATCCGGAGGCGCTGTTCGTATACGTCCGCACGGTGACTCCGGCTTTGATCGCTTTTACCGCGGGGTCGAGTTTAACGGCTTCCGTGGTCATGAGCGCATTGACCCCGTTGAACCGGAGCATTTTGGAACCCGTTCCGTTCGCATTGTGGTCCTGTACCACTGCGCCGTTTGAAGTGAATCCGAGTTCTGAATTGAAGGTCTGCCTTGGGAAATTACCGAGTCCCATGCCCGCTTCCTCAAAGCCTGTCCCGAGCACAGGGGTTGCCGCGGAGAGCACCGCCTGGGGACCTGGAAACACCGGAGCTGTGACGGTGACGGAGGAGGTGAGCGCTGTATTGATGCTGTCGTTGTATCTGAGGGTGACCGTTTTCAGCGTGCCAATGTCCACCTGAGCGGGATAGGTGTATGTGTAGGTGGCGGCACCGTAGGGACCGGTGACCGGACCATATGCCGGGAGATTGTCACTATACCAGGTGAACGCTCCGGGGAGATTGGTGGCCTGAACGGTGACATCGAAGGAGAAAGTATCATCGGCAAAACCGGGGCCGTTCTCCTGGCGCTGCAGATTGGACGCGACGGCGGAGATGCCGGCATCGTCCGCCCTGAGCTGGAGACCAAAGCCGGAATCGGAACTCGTATTGGCCGCGTTCTGCACGGAAACGGCGAGGGTGTGGGGACCGGCGGAAAGGGAAGTAACCGGTGTGATGACGAAGGCCTCCGCGCTGGCGGCGTTGCCGGCGGTTCCCAACAGGATCGACTGGATGCAGGCTTCGTTATTCGCAGAGGCCCCGGTTTCATTGCGGGAGGCTACGCCGTCCGCGCCGGTGGTGAGATAGGCTTCGATGTCGTTCGCTCTGTTGACGCGGGCGACGAGCACTCCGTCCAAATAGATCAACGCGCTGTCGTCGATGAGGACCCGGATTCGGGGCGCGGTATAAACCTGAGCCGCGGTAAAGGTGGTGCGGAAATAGCTCGTGTAGCGGTTCAGGTTCGAGGGAAGCGTAAGAGGAGTGCCAAAAGCAGTCATTTCCGCTCCGGGCTTTGTAAAGTACTCCATGGAACCGGCCGGATAACCCAGAGGTCCCGCTCCCGTTCCATGGTCCGAGGTCGTAATATCCGCCGCGTTTCCCACTGTGGTGGCCCCGCCGATGGGAGGGCCGTTGTAGCTGGCGGCAAAATCGGCTGACTTCAAAAACCAGGTGGTATTGAAGTCAGGATCGTCGAGCTGGGGATCACGCCCCATGGGGTTCAGGTAATCCCACGCGTGGTTCCATTCGAGAAGGACCACTTCGGTGGCGGACGCACGCGGCACCGCGGTAACAATTGAAAACAGGACCGGCAGGGCGAACACAGAGGCAGTCAGTTTCATAATGGTGGATCGTGAATTCGCAGCGATTGCTGTGCCAGAACTCATCCGCCGCCGCCGGGGTCCGGATAAAAATTCCTTTATCGACGCTTACGCATAGACGGTGTAGGGCCGCGTATGGAATTTGACTGGGATACCCTTGAGGAACTGCGCGCATCGTATTTGGACGGAAGCGCGGGGGCCGCCGGAGACTATTGGAAGAGCGATTCGCTGCTGCGCGGCTACGACGCCACGTTTGCCCGCCGCATTGCGTGGAAATGGCAATGGGTGCTGCTGGAACTCGAGCGCCGGGGGTGGTCTCCTCCCCCGGGGACGCTGGTGGACTACGGCTGCGGCACGGGAGTGGCGGCTCGTGAGGTGCTGGAGAAATACAGTGGCGCGGGATTGACCCAGGCGGCGCTGTATGACCGGTCACCGCGTGCGCTGAAGTTCGCGACAGAGACAGTGCGGCGGGAGTTTCCGGGGGTTACTGTGGAGGCCCGCCTGCCGGCAGCCACCGGTCTGCTGCTGGTGAGTCACGTCCTGCCCGAGCTCGATGAAGCCGGAACGGCTGAACTGCTGAAACTCGCCGAAAGCGCTCAGGCGGTGATCTTTGTAGAGCCCGGAACACGGGAGGTAAGCCGCCGTCTCATCGACCTGCGGCAAAAGCTCTCGGGTGTGATGAAACCCGTGGCTCCCTGTTTCCATTCCGGACAGTGCGGACTCTTGACCCCGGAGAATGACCGGCACTGGTGCCATTTCTTCGCCCCGGCGCCGAACGTCGTTTATACGGATTCCGACTGGGTCCACTTTGGCCGGATCATGGGAATCGACCTGCGTTCGCTGCCGCTGAGTTTTCTGGTGATGGACCGCCGGGAGCCGGCCCCGGCACCCGGGGGCACCGTGCGGGTGCTGGGCAAGCCGCGACTCTACAAGGGGTATGTTCTGTTCCAGGGCTGTGATGCCGGCGGAGTGGCGGAAAAGCGGCTCATGAAACGCACCGATCCTCAATACTTCCGCGCCGCGCACAAGTACCGGACAAGCACGGTGCAGCGGTGGGAAACGGAGGGGACTGAGATCAAAAAGGTGGAGGAACCGGATTCGCAGTAATTTCCGCTCTGCATGGTTGCCAGTGCGGGGAAACACGGGATCATCGGCGATTCTCTATGGACTGGTTACAAGCACTCATCATCGGCATCGTCGAAGGAATCACCGAATACCTTCCCGTCAGTTCCACCGGGCACATTCTGCTCGCACAGCGGGCAATGGGGATTCCCGATGACGAGGCATCGAAGGCCTTTGCCATCGTCGTTCAGGCGGGAGCCATCCTCGCCGTGCTGGGCATTTACTTTCAAAAGGCGCGGGGCATGGCGGAGGGACTCGTGGGCAAAAACCCGCCAGGACTCCTGCTCGCCAGAAATGTGGTTCTCGCCTTTATCCCGGCGGTCATCATTGGCCTGCTGTTCGAGAAGAAGATCGAAGGGTTGCTCACCGGACTGTGGCCCACGGTGGCCTCGTGGTTTGTGGGAGGTGTCGCGATTCTGGCGGTGGCGTGGTTTCGCCGGGGTTCGGCACCGGGCAACCGGGCCGCAGGACTTACCCTGGATCAAATCACACCCCGGATCGCCCTTACGATTGGTGTGCTCCAGTGTGTGGCCATGTGGCCGGGCACCAGCCGCAGTCTGATGACCATCGTGGGAGGACTGCTGTGCGGGCTGAATATGATCGCCGCCGTGGAGTTCAGTTTCCTCCTTGGCATGGTGACGCTGACCGCCGCCGCAGGCTACAAGTTCCTCAAGAACTATCACGTTCTCTTCAAGGAATACCATGTCTCCTCCATGCTCATCGGATGCTTCGCCGCGTGGCTGGCAGCGTTCTTTGCGGTGAAGTGGATGATTTCCTTCCTGCAAAAACGGGGGCTGGAGCCGTTCGGCTATTACCGGATCGCGCTGGCCATCGTCGTTGCCATCCTGTTGATGACCGGCTTGATTAGCTCTCACGCCTGAGTTTTCCACCTGCGTGCCGCATGTCATTCATTCACGACGATTTCCTTCTGCATTCGCCGCTGGCGGTGCGGCTCTATCACGAAGTCGCTGCGGTGCAGCCCATCATCGACTATCACTCGCACCTTCCTCCGGCGGATGTGGCGTCCGACCGGCGGTTTGCGAGTCTGTTTGAGATCTGGCTGGAGGGCGACCACTATAAGTGGCGGGCGATGCGGGCCAATGGCGTGGAGGAAAAATACTGCACCGGCGACGCCGCGCCGTATGACAAGTTCATGGCGTTCGCCGGAACGCTGCCCCATGCGCTGCGCAATCCGCTCTTCCACTGGTGCGCCCTGGAACTGAAGCGGTATTTTGATATCGACGAACTCCTCACGCCGGCCACGGCACCAGGGGTTTGGGAGAGGGCGAATGCCAGACTCAGAGAGGATGACCGGTCGGCCCGCGGCATTCTCAACGACTTTAAAGTGCAGGTCGTGTGCACCACGGATGATCCGGCGGATTCGCTGGAGCACCACGCGGCAATCCGGGAGAGCGGATGCGCGACGCAGATCCTGCCTACGTTCCGGCCGGATGCCCTGCTGAAGATCGATCAGCCGGAGACGTGGAATCGCTATGTGGACCGGCTGGGGAAATCAGCGGATACAGATGTGGGCACGTTTCAGGGATTGCTTGATGCGTTTGAAAAGCGGCACGCGTTCTTTCACCAGCAGGGCTGCCGGCTGAGTGACCACGGGCTTGCGCAGGCGACGGCGTCGTTCTGTTCAGAAAGTGAAGCCTCGGCGATCTACGACAAGGGACGCAGCGGTGAACAGGTGACG
>DATAIE010000550.1:0-2077 GCA_036262875.1 Verrucomicrobiales bacterium | reverse complement strand
GGAATAGGGAAGGATCGACTCCAGCGCCTCTTTCAGTTTTACGTTTCCGGCTGTATCAGCAGCGGTGAGCCAGCCTCCCAGCAGGGTGCGGATGGGCTCGTCCAGCGCGGCGATGAGGACGAGCGCAAAGAGCACCCGCGGCATGGAGTAGAGCACGTCCACCATCCGCATAATAAAGGCGTCCACTTTTCCCCCGAAAAAGCCGGCCACCATCCCGATGACAGTGCCGATCACCAAACTCACCACTGCCGCACACAGGCCGACGACCAGCGAAACCCTCCCTCCGGAAAGCACGCGAAAGAAGAGGTCCCGTCCGTTCCCGTCTGTTCCGAAGAGGTTTTTCCCGCCCGGATGCGTGAAGGCGGAGTCCGAAGGCTGGTTTCTCCATCCGTCCAGAAACAGCGGCCCGAGGAAACACGCCAGCACCATGAAGATCAGGAAGCCGAGGGCGATCATCGCGAGACGGTCCCGCTTCAAGCGCTGCCATCCTCCGGGAGCACCGGCGGCGGCAGCCTGAGACAGTTGGGCTGGAGTGGCGGTGTCAGTCATGAAGCCGGATGCGGCGGTCGAGAACTCCGTAAAGGATATCCACGACAAAGTTGAGGACGACGAGGAGCGTGCAGTAAACGGCCACGGCCCCCTGGAGCAGGAAGCCGTCCTTATTGACGATGCTGTTTACGAAGTGCTGACCGGCTCCCGGAATGGCGAACACGTTTTCCACCACCACACTGCCGGTGAGGAGATTCGCCGCCAGAGGCCCGAGATAACTGACCACGGGGAGAATGGCGACCTTCAGCGCATGCTTGCCGGTGATCTGCCAGCCGGGCAGTCCTTTTGCCCTCGCCGTGCGGATGAAATCCATGCCGAGCACTTCGATCATGCTGTTTCGCATGAGACGGGCTACGTAAGCGCCGTAGGGGATGGCCAGACAGACGGCGGGCAGGACCACCTGGGACCAGTTGCCCCACCCTCCCACGGGAAACCACCCGAGGATGAGCCCAAAGACCAGAACGAGGAGCGGGCCCGTAACGAACGCCGGCAGTGAAATCGCCAGCAGCGCCCCCGTCATTGCCAGCCGGTCTGTCAGTTTATTCTTCCGCGCCGCTGCCAGGGCTCCCACCAGCACGCCTCCGGTAGCCGCGAGCACAAAGGCGATGCCGCCGAGCGCAAAACTCACCGGCAGACTCTGCGCGAGGATTTCCTTCACTGTGAAGTTTTTGGCTTTGATCGACTTTCGGAAGTCCCCCTGCATGGCATCCTGCCACCAGCGGCCCACCTGCTCCCAGATCGGTCCGTCGAGTTTATACTCCCGCTCCTTCGCGGCCATTTGTTCCGCCGAGAGGTCCCGTTCTCCGATGAACGGATTCCCGGGCGATTTCCTCAGAACGACAAAGGTGAGCGTCAGCGTCACGAAGAGCACTGCCAGCAGGCTGAGGAATCGAATGAACAAGCGCCGGGCCATTCCAGAAAGAAGCGCGCTCCTAATGCGGCGGTGCGCTTCCCGCCACCGGCTTTTGTGTGCGCCGCGCCCAGCCTCGCTGCACGACAGCCTCCAGGCGAATCAGTGGCGGGTCCGCATCGGGGTCCAGCAGCGAAACGCGGGCGATCACCGGCACGGTGCCATTTTTCGCCGGGTCGTCATATCCGATTCCTTTCAGCTTCTCCCACACGGGGGAGTCGCGGGGGACCACCGCACAGGCGACATCCGCGATATCACCGGCCTGAAAGAGGACCGCATCATGGGTGACGGGCGAAGCACCCGCTTTGACGATGTAGTTGTCAGGCGCAGGCTTTTTCACCGCCAACAGCGGCAACTCCACCGGACCGCCCGGCGCCTCCCTCAAAAAGAAACGCCAGCGCTCCACCGGCGCGTGAGAGAACATCTCCCACTCCAGCTTCCAGCCATCCTCCTCCCGGATCATGATCAGGCTGATGACGGGGTGCCCCGGCGTGGAGGCATGCACTCCCCGGATTTCCTGGCCGTCGGCGTTCATCGGCACCACTTTCACCAACTCCTTCAATTCCTCCTGAACGAACGAATGCGAGTGGTTGAAATACCAGCGCATCAAATCTTTGA
>DATAIE010000549.1:0-4534 GCA_036262875.1 Verrucomicrobiales bacterium | reverse complement strand
TGCAGACGCCTCTCTTCCGCGTGCGGACCAAGAAGGAAACCCACTACTGCTACACGGAGGAGGAGAAACTTACCGCCATGGCCAAATGCGGAAAAGCCGCGGAAATCACGCGCTTCAAGGGCCTGGGCGAAATCAATCCCTCCGAATTCAAGCACTTCATCGGCCCTGACATGCGCCTCGATCCCGTCGGCGTGGACCACCAGCATTCACTGAAGGACCTGCTGACATTCTATATGGGCAAAAACACGCCGGAGCGTCAGGACTTCATCATCCGGAATCTCCGCGTGGAGCAGGATATCATCGATGACGAAGAGTCACCTGGGCCTCTGGAGGAAGCCGCTGCGTAGCGCAGTTGCCAAATGAAAATTCCGGAATGCAGGTGCCCTCCCGCATTGTCCCACTGACGCGGCGTGACAACGATTCGAAGCCCTGAAGGGGCGGGGCAACAAAGCCCGGGGCAAGCCAGCGCAGCGGCGCAGCCCCGGGGTAGAGTCCGGCGGAAACGCAAGCCCTGAACAGGGCGTGACAATTTTCCCGGAACCTTTCCGGCTTTCGACCGTCTTTTCCGGAAGTCCAGAATGACGGCGAAAGGGTGTCCCGCCCCTGACAGGGCTCATCTCTTTGCGGAAAGGTCCCCACTTCGCAGGCTTGCCCTGGGCTTTGTTCTTTCGCGCTTTCAGCGCTCTCAGAAAAAGAACCGCTTTACGCTTTATGCGGCACCGTTTGCCTTGAGAATCTGGGCCAGCACGTAAGGAAGAATTCCCCCTGCACGGTAATAGTCGATCTCGATGGGAGTGTCGATGCGGACGATGACCGGAACATCAAAGGTCGAACCATCCGCCTTGTGCACGCGCAGCGTTGCCTCGCTTTGAGGCTTCATGCTGCTGCTGACGCCGAGGAGGTCGAACATGGCATCACCGAGGCCCTTCACCTTATCATAGTCCGCCTTGTCCTTGAAGTTGCAGGGCAGGACGCCCATGCCCACGAGGTTGCTGCGGTGGATGCGCTCGAATGACTTGGTAATGACGGCTTTCACACCAAGCAGGTTGGTGCCCTTTGCCGCCCAGTCGCGGCTGGAGCCCATCCCGTAGTCTTCGCCACCGATAACGATGGTTGGCGTGCCGGCAGCGAGATACTTCGCCGCAGCATCATAGATGGACAAGGTTTCGCCGTTGGCAGTGGTGACGCCTCCCTCAACACCAGGAACCATGAGGTTCTTGATGCGCACGTTGGCAAAAGTGCCGCGGGTCATGATGCGGTCATTGCCGCGGCGGCTGCCGTAGCTGTTGAAATCCGCGGCAGCGACGCCGTGATCACTGAGGAACTTGCCCGCGGGGCTGTCTTTCTTGATGTTGCCGGCGGGGCTGATGTGGTCGGTGGTCACACTGTCGCCGAAGATACCGAGGGGACGGGCGCCTTTGATTTCCTCAATCTCGCCAGGCACGGGGCTGAACTTGTCGAAGAAGGGCGGCTCCTGAATGTAAGTGGAATCCTTGTCCCAGCCGTAGACCAATCCGAGACTGCCGGGGATTTCGTTCCACTTGGGATTCTGTCCTGCGAAGTCTGTATACAGGCGCTGGAAAACCTCGGGGGAAAGCGCACTGGCCATGGCGGCGCCGATTTCCTGACTGCTGGGCCAGATGTCGGCGAGCATAACGGGCTGATCGCTGCTGTCGAAGCCGATGGGCTCTTTGGAAAGATCGATGTCCACCGTGCCGGCGATCGCAAAGGCCACCACCAGCGGCGGTGACATGAGGAAATTCGCCTTGATGCTCTGGTGCACCCTGGCTTCGAAATTGCGGTTTCCTGACAAAACACTGGCTGCCACGACATCCTGCGCCTTCACCACATCCTCGATGCCCGGATCGAGGGGGCCGCTGTTGCCGATGCACGTGGTGCAACCGTAGCCCACGGTTTGGAAGCCGAGCTTGTCGAGTTCCGTCTGGAGGCCCGTCTTGTTGAGGTAATCGGTCACCACACGGGAGCCTGGGCCGAGGCTGGTTTTGACGGAGGGATTCACCGTCAGTCCTTTGGCGTTCGCCTTCTTTGCGAGCAGCCCGGCGGCGAGCATGACGCTGGGGTTGGAAGTATTCGTACAACTGGTGATGGCGGCGATGAGCACGCTGCCGTGCGTGATCACATCCGGAGTGCCCCCCTTTGAATCCACGACCACATCCCACGCCGGATACCCGCTCTCATGCGGAGGATCCGCGACCACGGCACCCACGCCCCCGAGCGTCTCCAGGCCTGGAGTGGCATCCTCGACCTCATCCAGATTTTGATCCGCCCCGGTGAGCTTCGTTTTGCCATAGCCATCCGGCAGCGGTGCGGAGAGGAGGGTATTCCACTGCGTTTTCAATGCGTCGATATCGATGCGGTCCTGGGGACGTTTCGGGCCGGCGATGCCGGGTTTCACCGAGCCGAGGTCGAGTTCCACCACCTGCGTGTAGTCGATGCTGCCGCTTTGCGGGATGCCCCACAGGCCCTGAGCCTTGTAGTAGTTCTCCACCGTGCCGCAAAGCTCCGCACTGCGACCGGTGCCTTTCAGATAGGCGATGGTGGCCTCGTCGATGCCGAAGAATCCCATGGTGGCGCCGTATTCGGGCGCCATGTTGGCAATCGTGGCGCGGTCCGGCACGCTGAGCGCCACCGCGCCAGGACCGTAGAATTCCACGAACTTGCCCACCACCTTCGTCTTGCGCAGCAATTCGGTGACGCGGAGGACAAGGTCCGTGGCCGTCACGCCGGGAGCGAGCGTCCCGGTAAGATGCACACCCACCACTTCCGGCACGAGGAATGTCACCGGCTGACCCAGCATTCCTGCTTCCGCCTCGATCCCTCCCACACCCCAGCCGACCACGCCGAGTCCGTTGATCATCGTGGTGTGCGAGTCCGTGCCGACGAGTGTGTCAGGGTAATAAACGCCCTCTTTGTCCAGCACACCCTTCGCGAGATACTCCAGATTGACCTGGTGCACGATGCCGATGCCAGGAGGCACGACCTTGAACGTATCGAATGCCTGCTCACCCCATTTGAGGAATTGATAGCGCTCACGGTTGCGGTGGAATTCAAGGTCCAGATTCCGCACGAGAGAGTCGCCGGTGCCTGCAAAATCGACCTGCACCGAGTGGTCCACCACGAGATCCACCGGTACCAGCGGCTCGATCATCTTCGGATTTCCACCCATGCGGTTCACCGCACTGCGCATGGCGGCAAGGTCCACGAGGAGCGGCACACCGGTAAAATCCTGGAGCACGATGCGCGCGACGACGAAGGGAATTTCATAGTCGCCCGGAGCCTTCGCATTCCAGCCGGCGAGGTTTTTCACATCCGCCTCCGTGACCTTCCTGCCGTCACAATTCCGCAGCACGCTTTCGAGCACGATACGGATGGAAGTCGGCAGCCGGTCCAGATTCGGAGCGATGCCGGCTTCCTTCAAAGCGGGCAAGGAATAATACGAGCCTTTGGAGCCGGAACCGGTGGTGAATTCGCGAACAGTGGATGTCATATCAGAAAGGGAAAGTGCTGCTTTTCTCTAAGCCCCCCGCCCGCCGTTTTGCAACCGCCTTCCCCCGAGGCGGCGGTTTCCAACGACCGCCCTCCCTTGCGGACCACGAGAGCCAGTGGAGCAGGTGCATTCGCCCGGAGAAACTGGCCCCGCACCGGGCTTGCCAGCTTCCTCCTCCGGGATTATTGATAACCACTTGTCATGAGCCTGAAGATCAAACCGAAGCCACTGCTCGCGCGCCCGGAAACACGGGTGCCGATTGCGACGCGACGGCGCTCGCCGCACTTGGAAAACGGGGACCGGCTCACCGCCACAGAGTTCCTTCGCCGCTATGAAGCCGCTGCAGATCTGAAGAAGGCTCAACTGATCGAAGGAATTGTCCATATGCCCTCGCCTGTACGCGCCAATGCTCATTCGGAACCCGACGGCCTTCTCCATGGATGGTTATTCAGCTATGCCCTCGAACACCCGGACCTGAAATTCTATCCCAATGCCACTCTAGTTCTCGATCCGGACAACGCGCCCCAACCGGATGCCGCTCTTTGCTCAGCCCCCCACCCGGGAGGCAAAGTATGGCTCAATGAAAAAGGCTATCTCTGCGGCGCCCCCGAACTGGTCTGCGAAATCGCCGCCAGCAGCGTCTCCGTGGACCTTCATGACAAATTCCGTGCCTATCGCCGGAACGGTATCGCTGAATATTTGGTTTGGCTCACTGAGGAGGAACGTGTCTGCTGGTTCGAACTCGCGGACCAGGAATATGTGGAGAAGGAACCAAAAGCCGGCAAGCTCGCGAGCAGCATTTTCCCGGGTCTCGTTCTCGATGTAAAGGCTCTCCTGAAAATGGACCGGGCGAAATTGATAGGCACGCTTCGTTCAGCGATGTCTGGAAAGTAAAGGCCCGGAAGTACTTACTTCTTCAAGGTCACGGCAAACAAATCCGTCATCGTCGCAATGTAGAGCGTGCCATTCGCCGCGCAGACGGTGCCGCTGAGGGGCGCTCCGAGGTTCGTCTGGAAGAGCAGCTTC
>DATAIE010000548.1:0-5243 GCA_036262875.1 Verrucomicrobiales bacterium | reverse complement strand
CGGAGGTGGTTCCTCCTTCGGTTTATCGGGGTCGGGCGGGGGGAACTTTGCCTTGTCCAGGACCACATCGACGTCGGAGAGAATGACGCGGTCCACAAACTTGCCCGGCCCCTTTTTCATGAGCCGCCAGAGGTCATAATCCGCTGTCAGCCGTTTTACCTTCAGGCTTTGCACCGGCCCTTTGTCGTTAGGGGTAATGGTGACCTCCTTCGCATCGATGCCGCCGGTGACGCTGCCATCCACGTCCCAGTTGAGCTCCATCCCCTGCTTTTTTGCAACGTATTTCCCGCCCTTATCCAGTGCAAAACGCAGGATGGGCCGGTGAAACACCGCCAGCAGCACAATCAGCACGAGCAGGGTCAAAAGCCCGCGCTTCAACCACTTTCGGAGGCGCGGAAAACCCCGGTGTCTTTCAACACTGGAGGGCTTTGCAGCGTCTGGAGGAGGGTCTTTTTTCATTGGGGACATACCGCGGCGGCCCCCACCGCAGCGGATGAAGCAGGGTCAACTGTCGAGCTTTGTGTAGCAGACGCTCTGGCAGGACATGTTCCACAATTTTTTCAGTTCGTCGTCCAGCTTGGTCAGGCTCAGCGAAAACCCGGCCATTTCCTGACAGGTCACCAGCGGTCCGATGATGGTGTCATGCACCTTGAGCCCTTTTGCCGCCAGCACCTGCTTCACCTTCCGGTTGATGATGAGCAACTCCATCATGGTTGTGGAACCGAGACTGTTCACGAAGAGGACTACTTCATCGCCCGCGTTGAACGGCAGATCGTCTTTGAAGATAATGTCGAGAAGCATCGTGGCGAGATCGTCCGCCTTCCCGAGAGGAATGAGACCCACGCCCTTTTCACCGTGAATGCCCATGCCGAGGCCGATCTCGTCTTCACCGAGTTCGAAGGTCGGCAGTCCCGTGGCCGGAATGCTGCCGGGGGCCATGCTGACTCCGACAGAGCGGGTGTTGTCCCGCGCTTTGAGGGTGATGCGCTCCAGTTCGTCGAGGCTGTCGACCACCGCTGCGGCGGCACCGGCGAGTTTCACGATTGGGACCAGTCCGGCGATGCCCCGGCGGTCGTGCTTCCGGTCCGGTGGCGCGCTGGCCACATCGTCCCAAATAAGCACCGTTTTTACTGCGATCCCCTCCTCCGTGGCCAGTTCCGCGCCCATGTCAAAATTCATCACGTCGCCGGCGTAGTTGCCGTAGAGGTAAAGCACACCCTTGCCGCGGTGCACGGCTTGTGTGCCCTCCAGCACGATGTCAGGAGGAGGAGCCGCGAAGATATCGCCGCACGCCGCGCCGTCTGCGAGATTGTGGCCCACGAGCCCGTGATAGATCGGTTCGTGTCCGCTGCCGCCGCCGATGAGCAGCGCCACCTTGCCGTCCGGAATGTTCGTCCGCACGATGCATCCGCGCCCCACTTTTTTGCATTCGCCGTCGTAGGCTTCCACCAGACCGTCGAGAAGTTCGGCGGCACAGTCATTCGGATTGTTGATGGCTTTCTTGATTTTGGGCATGGGAGGTGGGTTGCAGTGGTTGAAAAATGTAAGGCGCGGGGGCGCGCATCGGTTTTACCATTCCCGGGCCTGCTGGCAAGGCGTTCTGGAGGGAAAAGCGGGACTCGTCAGTGCGTTTCCAGCCACTCAAGCACTGCGCCCGCCAGTCGCTTGCTGATGCCTGAGACTCTGGCGAGCGCCTCCGGCGTCTGTTTACGCAGCCGGGCGACCGATCCGAATTCCTTGAGCAGCGCCGCCTTCCGGTTTTCGGAGATACCGGGGATGTCGTCGAGCACACTCTCCTCCACCCGGCGCTTCATGAGCAGTTGATGGTATCCGTTCGCCCAGCGGTGGGCCTCGTCGCGGATGCGCTGAAGCAGCCGCAGGGCACCCATGGTGTGCGGCATTACCAGCGGATCAGTTTTGTCAGGAAAAAACACTTCTTCGCGCTCTTTGGCCAGGCCAATGATCGGCAGATGATGCAGGCCCAGCCTCTGGATCTCGCCGTAAGCGCTCGACAGTTGGCCTTTGCCGCCGTCCACGATGACCAAATCAGGCAATCGCACGAACGGGGCGGGGGATGCCTCCTGCTGCTCCCGCTCCAGTCTTCGCATGGCCTCCAGCGGGTCCTCCTGTGAAAAATCGGCGTCTTCGCCGAGCCGGCTGCGGCCCTCCAGCAGGATGCGGCTGTAGCGGCGCCTCACCACTTCCGACATGGAGGCGAAGTCATTCTGGCCCTTCACTGTGCGAATCCGGTAGCGGCGGTAATTGCCGCTGTCCGGCATGCCGTCCCTGAAGCGCACCATGCTGGCCACGATGTGATTCGACGAAATGTTGGAGATGTCGAAGCACTCCATCACCAGCGGAGGGCCGTTCAATTGCAGCACCTCTCCCAGTTCCTTCACGTCCTCCATGGGGTTGATCGCTGCGCCCGGCACGCCCCGGCGCCGGGTGAACCGCCGGACGGGAGTGACCGTCTTTTTGAAGTCGATCAGCATATCCCGCAGGTCCGCCGCCCGTTCGAAATCAAGGTCCTCTGCCGCCTTCAACATTTCCGCTTCGATCTCCTTCAGGTGCTCGCGGGCTTTTCCGTCGAGGAAATTGCATGCCTCCTGCACCCGCTGCAAATACTCCGTTCGCGTGATGCGCCCCATGCAGGGAGCGGAGCAGTTGCGGATGATGTCGTTGTTGCAGTGGCGATAGTCGTTTTCGTTGGGTTCCAGTGGGCGGCAGGCGCGCAGGCCAAACTGCCGCTGCATCCAGCCCAGGGTGGCCCGCAGGCTGCCGCTGTGGGCAAAAGGGCCGAAATAGCGCGCGCCGTCATCCTTTCGCATCCGCGTCAGGTGAAAGCGCGGCCACGGCTCGTCCGGGTGGATCTTCAGCAGGAGGAAACGCTTGTCATCGCGAAAGCTGACGTTGTACTTCGGGCGGTATTCCTTGATGAGCTTTTGCTCCAGCAGGAGGGACTCCGGTTCGTTCCGGACGGTGTGATACTCGAAGTTCCAGATGCTCCGGATGAGTGCGCGCGTCTTCAGGTCCACGAGGCGGCTTCTCGCGGGCTGGAAATAATTGCTCAACCGCTTCCGCAGGTCCTTCGCTTTTCCCACGTAAATGATGCGGTTCAGACGGTCGTGCATGAGATACACACCCGGCTGATGGGGCACATCGCGGAGAAGGGCATTGAGGTCTGGCTTTTCGCGCAGCACGGGAAGCAGAGTCAGGAGTAGAGCTTGATCACGACCACCCCCGCCACCGCCAGCAGAGTCCCAACGGACTGCCGGAAGCCGGGTGTGTCTTTCTCCATCATACGCGCCAAAGGGATGACGAGAAGCGTGCTTGTCGCCGCAATCGCCACTACGATCGCACTGCTCCCGAGTTCGAGTTGCGCCCACTGGTAGCAACTCACTCCCAGCACCGGTCCGATCAGCGCCGTGCTGATGAGCCAGAAGGGCTTATGTTTCCACTGCCGTTTCAGATCCTCCGGCCTCCTGGGGGGCAGGTATTTTTTCACGAACAGCAGAGCGATGACCGCCGCCAGTACCCCGGCGGTGATTCGCTGGAAGGCCTGGCTGATCCCGTGGACCTCATAGCCCATGCCGTGCGCCAGATCGTTCGCCTGCGTGCTGAGCACCGTCCCCATTGCCATGCCCAAACCGGCGTTAATAGCGAAGATCACGCCGCTGGCGGGATGCCGCTTCCGCCCTTCACCCGCCGGCCACAACGCCACGACGAGCCCGGCCATGATCGCCGTCACTCCCAGGCCCTGCGGCAGAGTCAGGCCCCGACCCCGCAGCCAAAGATCCCCCAGCGGCGCGCACAGGGCTGCGGCGCACCAGTTGATCAGAATCGTGAGTCGCGATCCCAGCTTTGCATACGCCAAAAACAGCGCGATATCCCCCACTCCAAACCCCACCAGTCCGCTCACAAAATACCGCCCGAACAGTTCCCCGTGCAGCGACGACACTCCCCGCGACGCATCGACGCAAAGGGTGATCAACCCGAGCGCTGCACACGCAATGCACATCCGGTAACAATTCGCCGGCACCGGCCCAAAAATCCTCGCCGAGCGCTGACTAACGACAGCACTGAGAGCAAAAAAGACGGCGGCAAGAACAGCGGGAAGCACGGGAAACCGCGAGCGGAGCGCAGTGCTGCCTGGCGGGCAACAGGTATGTGAATCGAAGTTGACCGGCTATTGCCCGCGAATTACTTCAACGGCGTTGAGGCTGCCGGCAGGAATAATTTCGACGAACTCATGATCGCCTGTGCGACGCCCCAGCCAAGCGGGATGGCGACGACGAGCCAAACAAAGACCACAGAGAGGAACGGGGATTTTTTCATGACGCAGAGAAAAACGGAAGTCTTTGAACTTCGATGTTCACGAAACCGATTGGGTGTGATGCCGCGGGTTCACCGGACGAACGAGGAGATTGGCGATGAGTCCCACGGCGAGCAGGCCACACATCAGATAGAACGTGTCATTGTAAGCCTGGGCTTTGGGGATGCCGGAGGCCACCCGTTTGTCATAGAGGCCATTGATCAACAGCGGGCCAATGACGGCGGCCATGCTCCACGCAGTGATGAGCCGTCCGTGAATGGCCCCTACCTGGTAGGTGCCGAACATGTCCTTCAGATACGCCGGGATGGTGGCAAACCCGCCCCCATACATGCTGATGATGACGGCAGTCAGAGCCACGAACAGGACCTTGCTTTGTGTCTGCTGCGCCCATGGCAGCAGCGCGTAGAGCATGGCCCCCAGAATGAAGTAGATGCAGTAAACCGGTTTGCGCCCGACGCGGTCTGAAACGGACGACCAAAGAAACCTCCCGCCAAGGTTGAAGATAGACAGCAGCCCGGCGAATCCGGTGCCGATGTCCACGTTGATAGCTTTCTCCGCCGGGTTCGCAGGATTCACCAGAAACATATCCTGAAACATATCTGATGCGCGGCCCAGCACGCCGATACCGGCGCTGACGTTCATGCAGAGCACCAGCCAGAGCAGCCAGAACTGAGGCGTTTTCCATGCGGTGTCGACCGCGACACTGGCGGTGGAAATCATGCCGCTGGACTGCACCTTCGGCGTCCAGCCCTCCGGTTTCCATCCGGCGGCAGGCACGCGCACCATGAGCGCGCCAAAGAGCATGAAGATCGTGTAAATGGCCGCCATGACCAGCAGGGCCTCCTGGGCTCCGTTTCCGCCGGGGCTGTTAAAATGGGCCATCAGCTGCTTGCTGAGAGGCGCCCCGATG
>DATAIE010000547.1:0-3703 GCA_036262875.1 Verrucomicrobiales bacterium | reverse complement strand
GCAAAGCAGCCGCTCACCCGTCAGTGTATTGCCCGTGCGCTCACGGCGCAGTTGGATAAACAGCCTGACGCCGTCGATGCGATGCTCAAGGCATCCACGAACGATGCCGCGGCTTTGAACGATATCACCGAAGGGATGGCTCTTGCCCTCAAAGGCCGTCGTAAAGCACCGCAGCCCGCCGCGTGGCCGGCAGTCGTGAGCGCAGCGAAGACGCCCGAACTCGTGGCCCGCATCCGGGAACTCAGCGTGGTCTTTGGCGATGGCCGGGCACTGGAGGAAATCCGCGCGCTCGCGATGGACAAATCCGTCAGCATCGAAGTCCGCAAAAATGCGCTGGCATCCTTTATTGAAGCAAAACCCGCCGACCTCCGGGCCACTTGCGAAGCGGCGCTCAAGGAGCGTTTCCTCAACGCGGTGGCTGTTACCGGGCTCACCGGATTTGACGATCCCGCGCTCGGCAAAAAGATCGCGGGAAGTTACGGCGCATTCCATCCTGTGGATCGCCCCGCGCTGATCGCCGCGCTCGTCTCCCGCCCCTCCTTCGCAACGGCGCTGCTCGATGCCATCGCCGGCGGTGCCATTCCCCGCAGCGATCTCTCCGCCTTCCAGGCACGGCAGATCGCCGCATTCAAGGACACCTCCCTGACAGACAAACTCAAGTCCGCATGGGGCACCGTCAGCGAAGGCTCCGCGGAGCGCCGCGCGCTCATTACCAAACTAAAGAGCACCCTGACTAAAAACACTCTCGCCGCCGCCGACCTCAAAGCAGGCCGCGTTCTTTTTACTTCACTCTGTTCCACCTGCCACACGCTCTACGGTGAAGGAGGTAAAATCGGCCCCGATCTCACCGGCTCCCAGCGCTCCGATCTGGACTACCTGCTGGAGAACATCATCGAACCCTCTGCCGTCGTCAGCGCCGACTACAAATTGAACCTCATCCGTCTCAAGGACGGCAGTCTCGCCAGTGGCATCATCACGGCGAAGACCGGGAACACCATCACCGTCAATCAGCCCACCGGCCCCCGCACCATCGAGACCGCTGCCATTGCCGCCATCGAACCCTCCCCGGATTCCTTGATGCCTGCGGGTGTGTTGGAGGTGCTGCCGGAGGAGCAGGTGAGGGCGCTGATTGCCTATCTTATGCATCCGTCGCAGGTGCCAGTGAAATGACGAAACCAGAAATCAGAATCCCGAAGGAATGACGAAGTCCGAATGACGGACGGTGTCCGTCTCCAATCTCACACGTTCGTCATTCGGGTTTCGGATTTCCTTCGTCATTCTGATTTCTGGTTTCGTCATTTCCCCATGCATGCTAATCCTCCAGCACCATGAACTCCGGTCCCGTCCGCGCGCTCTTTGCTTCCATTCTCCTGATCTGCCCGGCCCCGGCGGCCCCGGACAAACTCTCTCTCGCGGAGCAGTTCGATAACATCCTCCGCTTCCCTGGCGACTACAGTCAAAACTGCAGTTCCGTCTATTCGTCCTATCCGGCGCCGCTGCCAGCCTTTCGCAGCATCATGCACGCCTACGCCTCGCTCTCGCAGTCGAATCTCGATTTTCTCCGGAAAAACCGCGCCGGTGTCATTCCCATCCTCACCGCAAAACTCCAGGCCGCCGACCTTCTCCGCAAGCCTTTGCCGCAGCCGCGCGATCCCTCGGTGACCAAAAAAGATCCGGAAGGCCCCGAGCCCATCGGAGTCGATCCGGCCAGTTTCAATTCGCACCTTCTCAAGATCGTCGAGGAACTGGAGGCGGTGGAGGTCATTCCTCAGCTTCTCGCCATCGAAGAGAAGTATGTCCCGCTCATGGAGGCTTTTGAAAAGGATCCCGGCGCTCCGGTGCCTCAGGTGGACGGCGCTAACACGGCGAAGGTCTTCGCGCGCAATTTGAGCCCCTACGACGAAGAGATCGACGACTTGAGGAAAGAGCCGAAAGAGCAACTGGAGCGGAAGAGCAAAATCTTCGATGTTCAGGCCGTTCAGCGCGATCTCCTCGCCGTCCTGGTCCGTCTCATGCGCGACGCGGGCTACAAACCGCTATTCACCAGCCGGTTGGAATCTCTCTACGGAGAGACTCTTCAGAAAGCGTTCCGGAAAGATGAAGTCCTCTCCAAATACAAAAAGGCCGAAGATATTCCGGAGGACGATCGCGCTTACATTCACTTCGATCCTGTCCGCCGGCTTGCCTGGCATGAGGACAGCGACCTCGGCATTCCCTACACTCCGGAACTCCGGAGGGAGATCCTGGAACTAACAAAATCCTTCATCGCTGCTCAAAACATCTCCCCGGCCAAAAAGCCGGGCCCGAACGGACATCAATTGGTCCCCGTTCCTGCTGGAGACTATCATGTGGGACTCCGGGAGATCCCCACCAATCCTCCCCGCACGGCCAAACTCGCCGCGTATCTCATTTCCGACGCCGAGACCACCAACGCCCAGTTCGCAAAATTCGTGGAGGCGACCGGCTATCGCACGGACGCGGAACGGCGCGGCTCTGCACACATCTTCCGGTATGGCGAGCGGGAGTGGAAATGGATCGACACCGCGGGAGCCAACTGGCGTCATCCCCGCGGACCGGAGGGGCCGGATGCGGTCAAAGATCTCGCCAGCCATCCGGTGACCTCGGTCAGTGCCGCCGATGCAGCCGCCTACTGCCAGTGGGCGGGAGGCCGTCTCCCCACCCAGGCCGAATGGGAAGTGGCCGCCCGCGCGGGCGCTCCCGATACTGACAAATACCCCTGGGGGTCGAAGTTCGACGAAAAGAAAGCCAACATCTGGAACGGCAATACCCACGCCAAAAATACGATGGAGGACGGCTTCGAATTCACCGCCCCCGTGCGCAGCTATCCGCCCAACGCATGGGGCCTCTATGATGTGATCGGAAACGTCTTCGAATTCGTTTCGGATTTGCCTCCCGGTATCAAAGCCAAGGAGGACCAGCCCCTAACGTCCGCGCGCGGCGGCTCATGGTGGTGCTCCGCCTCCACCTGCAGCGCTTACAATCTTTTCGACGCCGGCACCATGGCTCTCCACGGCTCTCTCCCCAATCAGGGTTTCCGCATGGCCATGACGCCTGCGAAGTAGGAAATGCGGCACCCGATATGCGGACCTTGCCCGGAGACCGGTGCGGCGTCCGGTGAAGGCATGAACCGTCTGCTCACTCTTCTTCTGCTGCCCCTGTGGACACAAATGGCCGCCGCCGGTCCGGCGGTCACCGCCAAACGCGAAGGCACTCAGGTCATCTTCCGCGCCGGGGAACGCGAAATGTTCCGTTACCAGGCCGAGCCCGGCCCTCTCCCGCGCCCTGACATCAAAGAGGCGTTCACCCGCGGCGGTTATCTTTATCCCCTCCTTACGCCCTCCGGCAAAGCCATCGCAGACGACTTCCCTCCCAAACACATCCACCACCACGGTGCATGGTGGTCGTGGACGAAAACCGAATTTGAAGGACGGCATCCCGACTTCTGGAACATGGGCGACAAAAAAGGCCGCGTGGAATTCGTTGCTCTCGACAGTGTCTGGGAAAAGGACGGCGCCGCCGGCATCAAGGCGCGCCATCAGTTTGTAGACCTTCTCGCCTCACCTCCCAAAACGGCCCTCCTCGAAACCTGGGAGATTCGCGCCACCGCTGACGAATCCGGCAAAACGCCGCGTTATCTCATCGACTTCACCACCACTCAGACGTGCGCCACCGGCGCTCCGCT
>DATAIE010000546.1:0-1565 GCA_036262875.1 Verrucomicrobiales bacterium | reverse complement strand
GACAACTCCGCTTCCGTGGCGGGAAGGCCCTCCGCATTGTTCCATTCGTTGGGATCCCCCAGCCCGTTCCCCTGCCCCAGTCCCGCAAGGAGACTGCACGTTTTGTATTGAGTTTTGATATCATCCCACTCCGCCGCACTCAGGCCAGGACAGCAGCAGAGCAAAACGAAGAATATCTTATTCAAAAGCATCATCCGGAAAAGGGATAGGGACGATCACAGGACCGGCGAGCTTTAACGCGCATCCCCCGTTCGTCTAAGAAAAAGTACACGCGGTCCGCGAAGCGTGTGGCGCGGAGCTTTAAAAATGGTGGGGTCGAGGCTCCGCCGAGCCCTGACTAAGAGGGCGAAGGGGGAGCGGAGCCGGGCCGTCACCCGTGGCGGGAGCTCTCAGCCAAAGAGAAGGACCGCAGTGAAAACGCAACGTGTTGGCTCTCGCCCGCACACGCTTCGTGACGCCGATGCAAGCTCCGCTCCCCCTCCGCCCTCTTAGTCAGGGCTCGGCGGAGCCTCGACCCCACCAATTTTAAAGCTCCGCACCAGGACCCGCCTCAATTCGGCCACGCCCGCAGGGAGTGAACGCGGTAAAACCGGCGTGGCGCGCTGAGGGCACTCGTATCCAGAAATTCGGAGAGGGTCCCGGACGCCGGCTGGAAGGTCGCGGTGGACCAACTGCCTGGCAGCAGAGTGGAGGAGCGCTCCAGCAGATACCACTGGCCCGCCGTCGACTGCCAGCGGAGGCGGTTGCCGCTGCCGGGGACAAACGTTAGAGTATCCCACTTCGGCGGGGCGGGCGCAGGCAGCGTGCTGCGCACCACGCGAATATAGCCCGCATCATTGGAGGCAATGATCACATCTCCATTCGGCGCGACGGTCACGGAGCGGGGTTCGCTCATTTTGTTGCTGTTGTTTGCCGGGATGTTGAATGTCGGATCATGCGTCTCGCCGCTGTTTCCCTGGATAAACAAACGAGCCACTCCCAGCGAGTCCACATACCAGATGTCCCCACCGGCGTGCGTGGCGACGAAGTAACCGCCTGACGGATGAAACGCGATCCCGCGCGCCTCCAGCATGCCGACTGTCGTGGCCGCGTCTCCGCTGTCGCCGCTGTCACTATCCTTGTCGGTACCGGTACCGGCCACGATCAGCGCCGCCGTCACCGCACCGCCCCCATAGTTGGGCGGCACCCGGTAGACGGCATTCCCGTCGCGGTCTGAAACGTAGATATTCCCCTGACGGTCGAGATCGATATTGCCGGATTCCAAAAATCCGTTCGCAATGCGTGTGCCCCCCTGGGTGCCGAGGGACGGCGTCCAGCGCTTCAACTGAGTATTCGTGCAATAATAAATGACCTGCCCGTCGCGCTGCACCCACAGGCCGCGATTCATGCCCGCCGAATCGTTGATCACAGTGGTCATCGTCCCGTTGAGGTCCACGCGGCGGATGCGATGGTTGCCGGTGTCCATCACATAGAGTGTGCCATCGGGCATCACGTAGGTGTTCTGCGGGCCGTCCAGCAGGCGAAGACGCGCCGGACCGTCGCCGGTGAAGCCTGCATTCGTGACC
>DATAIE010000545.1:0-3178 GCA_036262875.1 Verrucomicrobiales bacterium | reverse complement strand
CAGGAGCGTTTTCAGAAAGCCGGCCTCACCGCGCTCCTCGGCAGCGGCTTCGACCCGGGAGCGACCAATGTTTATTGTGCCCATGCGGCGAAGCATCACTTCGATGAAATCCACACGCTGGACATTGTGGACTGCAACGCCGGCAGCAACGGCCTGCCCTTCGCCACGAACTTCAATCCCGAGATCAACATCCGCGAAGTCACCGCCCGCGGACGCTTTTGGCGCGACGGCGCGTGGCACGAGACGGATCCCATCAGTGTGGGCACGGAATTCGACTTTCCGGGCGTGGGGCCGAAGAAAATGTATCTCCTCTATCACGAAGAGCTGGAGAGCCTTTCGAAGCACTTTCCCTCAGCACGCCAGATGCGTTTTTGGATGACCTTTTCCGACAACTACCTGACGCACCTGCGTGTGCTTGAAAACGTGGGCATGACGAGCATCAAACCGGTGATGTACGAGGGCCGCGAGATCATCCCGCTCCAGTTCTTGAAAGCGGTCCTTCCCGACCCCGGCAGCCTCGGCGCGAAGACTGTGGGCAGGACGTGCATCGGCGACCTTATCACCGGCGTTAAAGACGGGAAGGTGAAGCACTACTTCGTTTGGAACGAGTGCGACCACGAAGAGTGCTTCCGGGAAACCGGCGCTCAGGGCGTGAGTTACACTACGGGAGTCCCTGCGATGATCGGGGCCAAGATGGTCCTCGAAGGCAAGTGGAAGAAGCCGGGGGTGTGGAACATGGAACAGTTCGACCCGGACCCCTTCATGGCCGACATGAACCGCTACGGCCTGCCCTGGCAGGAAAAGGAACTGGCGGAAAATCCGCTGGCGGGCATTCAGGCGTGAGGGGCTCCTCCCCGCTCACGGGTGCGGGGTTCCTCTTTCCGGCAGGCCGCGCCTGTGAGGAGCATCGCGAGGAGAGGAGCGAAAAGTAGTCCAAAGCGGATGGCTCCATGAAGCAGGCGCTTTGGGGGCGGATCGTTCTCCCTGCGCCGTCCGCCGCTGTTTTCAAAGGCTCTCATAAGGCACGGCGAACGTATCCCCCTGCCTCATATCGCCGGAGCTAAACCCTTTTTTGAACCAGCGAATGCGCTGCTGCGAGGTGCCGTGGGTAAAGGAGTCCGGCACGACGCGACCCTGCGCCTGCTTCTGAAGCCGGTCATCACCGATCGCATTCGCGGCGGTAAGCGCCTCCTCGATGTCGCCTTCGTCCAGGATATTCTGCATTTCCTGAGCGTGGTGAGCCCAAACCCCGGCATAAAAGTCGGCCTGCAGTTCCAGTCTCACGGAAAGACGGTTGTATTCCGTCTCGCTCACGCGGCCATGCTGACGGTTCACTTTGTCGGAGGTGCCCACGAGTTTCTGGACGTGATGTCCCACTTCGTGTGCGATAACGTAGGCCTGGGCGAAATCGCCTGGAGCACGAAAACGGGTTTTCAGTTCGTCAAAGAAACTCAAGTCGATGTAAACTTTTTGATCTCCGGGACAATAGAACGGTCCTGTGGACGCTGAGGCTCCGCCGCAGGCTGAATTGACCTGGCCGGTGAACAGAACGAGATGCGGGTCTTGATAGGAAACGCCAGCCTGTTGCGGCAATATTTTGGCCCAAACCCGCTCTGTGTTCCCCAAAACCTTCGATACGAAGACTCTGGCAGCATTGGATTCGGGGGTATCCGGTACTGACTGGGAGACTTCGGAATCACCGCCTCCCGTCTGGCCCTGGTTGAGCACCGCACCGGGATCGCCGCCCATCAATGTGATGACGATGGCGAGAATGACCGCGCCGAGGCCGCCGCCCACGACGGTTCCCCGCGACAGGCCGCGGCGGTCCTCTACGTTCTGGCTTTCCTGTTCGTCGTCGAGTCTCATAAGAAGTGAGCGTTACCCTTGCACAGACTGTTCCTCAAGGAGGGAGAGCAGGTCCCCGCCGGAAAACCTCCGTGGCAAATCCCTGGGCGGTATTGCCCTCCATCTTCAAGTCTTCGACTCCCTGGCAGATCGAAATGGCCGAACGTTTCGCCGCGCCGCGGGTTTCCTTCATTCGGTTGCCGGTGAGTGCCACGCCGCGCGCGGGAGCGTCGAACTTGATGGCGGAGCCGTCCTCACCGCCGTTATCGGTCAGCGTATTATTTTCGATCAGATTCCGGTGGCCGGCCGCGGCGGCGTCTTTTTCGGCGCGGAAAAGGATGCCGGTTTGGCTGCTGCCGGTGATGGTGTTGTCACGGACGATGTTGTCCGTGTCCCGGTGTCCTATCGATATGCCGAGGCGGTTGCCGGTGATGAGGTTTTCCTGCGCGAGCCCGCCGCGCACGCCCCAGCAGAAGAAGATGCCGATATCGTTATCCGACAGGTTGCATTGACGGACAATAGTCCGCTGCGAGCCGCTGCCCGGGTGCAAGCCATACCCGCTGTGTCCGTGGGAATGGCATTTTTCCACAAGCACGTCATGACAGATTTGCCATGACAGACCGTCGCCCCGGTAATTGCGGGCATCCAGGTTGCGCAGGGTCATGCGACGGCAGTCCTGCAGCCACACACACCCGGCGTAGTTTCCGTCGAGCAGGGCATTATAGGCTCGGTTTCCGTCGAGTGTCAGGTTCTCGATGACCACGTCCTCCAGGTTCTCCCCGCTCAGAATCGGAAAGAGCGTCTCTGCCGTGGCTCCCTCTCCCGCGTTGGTCCATGCGTTGTCGCGCAGCGGACGGTCCAGTTTGAAGCGTGCGCCGTCCCTCGCCACCAGTGTGCGCTTGATGACGGTCTTTCCGGATTTGGCCCGCACACAGACACCGTCGCCGACGGAAAAACCCTTCGCATTCTCCAGCGTGATCTCCTGATCGTACCAGTCGCTGTCTGCCGCCAGCGGCGTGGTGGAGGAGGCTTCCTTGATGAGAACTGTTTCCGCCCCGTGACCGAGGAGTCGAACCCGGGACGCTAAAAACACAGAGTTCCGAAACCGGTAGGTGCCGGGCAGAATCTCGACTGTTCCGCCGCCGAGGCGCGCCACGCTGTCCACCGCGGCTTGAATGGCCTTGTCGGAATTTCCGGTGATGTCACCCCAGTCGTTCCCCACTTTCAGCGTCAACCGCTCTTTCCATTCCGGTTCCTGGCGGTTGTCTCCGGATGTTGCACGGGGTGACGGGGCGGCGGTCGAAAAGCTGCTGCACAGCACAGGAAACAGGAG